>CAMWXM010000050.1 GCA_947178195.1 uncultured Ruminococcus sp. | reverse complement strand
GATATATTCTTAATAATCCCAAATATATCAATGTAAAAAAAATAAGGAGTGAACTGTTGAATGTTCCCATCAAACTGCAAAGCCGTTTTAAAAACAATGGACGATAATATAATTGAATATGGTCAGGCAAATATTTCACTGAAAGAAAAATTTGTCGAATTTACCTCTCAGTTTGTTCCGCTTCTTAAAGTTGATACTGAAGCGAAGATAATTTGTCTGGAGGGCGTTGCTTCGACCCATATTATTACAGGAAAGGTTTTTCTTTCCTCAAAAAACCTTTTAAGGCTTGTAGGGATTCGCTGCATGCTCATACCCGGAGCTGAAAACTATCTTGAGACGCCTACTTTTTTAAGAGCCAAAATATTTAAGCCCATTGTAAAAAAAGGGATTTTTTCAAAAAATAAAATCGTACACAAATGGGATGACTGCACAGTAATATCCGTTTCATTAAATCAGATTGCCATTCGTGCATCAAGAATAATGTGCGAATATGAAGATCAGCTTAAAATCAAAATCGGAGACCCGATTTTTTCAAAAGAGACTGAGATCAACCTTCAGCTTGCACAGAACGGATTGATGTTTGGCAAAAACTCAAAATACGTATATAAAATAATAAGGATGAGAGAAAAAGAGCAAGAAGAGCTTGCAGATTTTATTAAATTGGGCAGTCTGGAGCTTATCAAATACCTTTGTTGATCAGATTCATTACAAGGGCAAAAGCTATAAATTGTTCAGTATTTCCTTAATTATCGTTCTTCATATCCAGAAGCATATGACGCAGCTTTGCCGGAGTCATAGCAGCAGAAGATTCCTTATTACTGTCCATGGTCTGGCGAAGCTCTTTTCTTAATATTTTAATATTTTTTGGAGCATCGATGCCGATTTTAACTTTGTCTCCGGTCACTTCGATTATTTTTATTTGTATATCATTGTTGACAAGCAAAGCTTCTCCGATTTTTCGGGATAAAATAAGCATTATTTATCCTCCTTTTCTGCTTTGAACAGATTATATCTTATAGGCAAACTATCCTCAAGTATAAGCTGCATTGCTTTTTTAGTATCAAGATTGATTATAACCGGACTTTTCAGGTTTACAGTGCTGTCTTTTATATTTTCAGCCACCACCATCATGACCCAATATTCATAGTTTCCTTCACCCAGTATTTTTTCAGCTTCCGGGAGAAAGTTTGGTTTATAATCCGGAATGAGCACCGGATTTGCCATTATAAAGCATAAATCTGACTCTTCTATTGATTGAAGCCAAACATATTCCCCATTAAATTCATCATCATAAAGCATTATAAATTTACTATATTCTTCAAATCCATATATTTTTTCATCGAATGTAATAATATCTTCTTCTGTAATTTCCACTTCTCCGAAGTCTCTTGTAAGTATATTCATTATTATCCTCGCTTTAAAATTCAAGGCTGTTCAAAAGATTTGTTTGAACAGCCCTATATTCTATTTTTCTTCTACATAATTCGGATCAGCACTTGGCGGAACATATTGATATCCCCCAATATATTCTATTTCGACTTCCGCAAGATGCTCGATTTCAAGTGAATAGCTGCTTGGAACAAATTCCATTTCATTTGCAGCCGTTTTCCAATCAGTTTCAGCCTTACTACGCTGTACGTCATGTTTTATAGTTGCCGGTTCCCAGGATAAATCTATACTTTCGCTTGGAATGCTGGCAATAGTAGATTCAATGGTAGTATTTTCCATTGACTTATCACGCATTATCTGCGCAATTGTAAGTCCGCTTTTATATCCCTTTGCCATTCTGTTGCCGATCTGAACATATTCAGCAGTTACACTGTTAGCGGTTTGCTGTGCCTTAGCAGGTATTTCACGCATAACATCTGCAATAGATTTCATGCCCATGCTCCTGCGCATATTACTTGAATCCATCCGCATCTGAATCGAACTTGTTTCAGTATTGATTTTAAGCGGAGTGATGTCCAAATCCATATCGGCGGGCTCAATCTGAGGAACGGTAAGAGTAGCGTTCTTAACATTTATATTATATTTAATTGGCGTAGTTTTAATTTTTATAAGTTGCATAACAATACCCCTCCTTAATGATTTTTCTTTTTATTTTTACTTTTATTTATTTTACATAGTCCATAAGGCTTTGCGGTAACATTTTAGAACCATACTGCAAAGTCAAGAGCCATGCAAATTCCATAGTTTTGTTATTAATAAGTTCATCAGTATCCTTGATATATTCCAGATTCACCTGAATTTCTTCAAGAACATCTGATTCGTCCTCAAGTCTCGAAGTATGTCTTTCAAGATAATTTGTTTTAACACCTATATCAGAAATTTTCTTGTTAAGATTATCAAAGCCTTTTCTCAGATGGTCGTTAAGACCGGCAAGCTTTTCATAATCCTTCTGTTCCAGACATTTTGCCATTTCATCAATAAGCTCATATACGTTGTTAGGCGCTGTAATAGTGTGTTTATTACCCTCATTGTCATCATAGGTTATCTGAGAAGTACCATAACCCAGACAATCCAGACCGGATACTGACATATCAAATGCAGTTCTCGGATCAACCGCACCATTTTTTACAGTCATGTTTATACCGATATCGATATATATGCTGCGGCTAAACGGGACTTCATTAGTACCATCTGTAAATTTACCGTCAGTTGTTTTACTGATGGTATTTACATCTACACCATTAAACATAAGATTGCCGTTCTGAACAGTAAAAGGTATTGACTGTGTGTTAGTTCCGCCTAAAACGTATGTATTGTTATACTGACAGTTAGCAAATTCAACAATTTGCTCTTTTATTGCATTGAAGTCAGTTTCAAAAATTCCTGATACGGAATCATTTGTACCATTAAGCGCTTTAATGGTTTCACTATTGATATTATCAACTATATCAAGAATAGACATCAAATTACTTTCTGCAACAGTCAAAGACTCTCCGGCTTTTTTAACATTTTCCTGAATTTGCTCATTTTTATATGCCTGAGTACGAATAGTCAACGCTCTCGTACCATCAGAAACATTTTCGGACATTTTTGAAAATTTACGTCCGCTGTTAAGCTTGTTTCCGGATTTATTATACAAATCCAAAGCACTGTTGAGATTTCCAAGATAATTTCTTGTCAAATAATTATTTGTTACTCTCATTTATTTCTATACCTCCATAAATTATACAGCCATTCTATTTATAATAACATCAAGAAGATCGTCCATAACCGTCATCATTCTGGCAGCCGCCTGGAACGAACGATTGTATGTCATCATAAAAGTCGTTTCCTCGTGTTCACTTACTCCTGAAACCTCGTCTTTTCTGTCCATAATTTCGTTCAGCAAGGTTTGCGAGGTCTTGTATCTGCCGCTAACATAACCATTATCACTTCCGAGAGTGCCGGTATAATCGGCAACAAATTCCTGGAAAGTACCTGTAAAATGATCGCTTGCAGATTCAAAGAGATGTTTATCTTTAGTAAGCTTTGATATAAGTTCAAGAATAGCTGTATTATCAGCACTTTTATCCTTATCCAACAGATAAGAGGAATCATCTGTCAGTTCCTTTGTGATACTGATATTTTTTGCTGTAACAAGAATAGTTGGAGATACACTGAATCCATTTGACGTTTCAATAACTCCGCCTGTAAGTTTTTTATAAGTAAGCGGATTTCCCTGAGCATCAAAGGTTTCAGGAAATGTATTGTTAAGAACGTCCGTAAGCACTCTTGCAAAGGAATCGATCTTATCCTGATAATAGCGGTAGCCGTTTACAGTAGACTCAGTCGAGCTCTGAACACCGATACCACGACCATTGATAATGTCAACAGCTGCTTTGAATATTCCGATATCATTAGCAGCATCTGCGCCGTTGGTTTTCCAGTTAAGTTGAATAGTTCCGTCAGTATTTTCCTGATAGTTTATAGCATCACACTCAGCATCCCACACACACTTATGACCGTTGAACTGAACAATCACTGTTCCGTCAGGCTGTTCCTCGGTACGAACCTTTCCGTATTCAGAAAGCTTATCTATCAACAGATTTCTCTGGTCTTTAAGCTCGTTAGGACCGAAATTTGTATTGTAATTACATGTGTTCATCGAACGCCTGATACTGTCATTCAGCTTTGAGATATCAAGAAGCATCTGGTTCACAGTATCAGTTTGTGTTCTGACAGTTTCTTTATACTGATTTGCAGAATCTGTCAGTCCGTTAGAAAGGCGGTTAAGCGTCTGAGTAACGTTTGAGACTGCGTTTGCAAAAACGTTTGCATCTGTTTCAGAGTTTGCGTTGTAGGCCCAGTCCTGAAGAGCGGTGTAGAGACTTTTTACTGCAAAGCTGAGCCCATAGCCGTTGCCTTCATCTCCCACTTCAAGCTCCTGCATAATAGTTTCCATCTCAGTGAACATAGTAGACTGCTGATTAAAATAACCCGAGTTTGCAGCTTCATTTCTGTATGCGGCATCAAGTCTTTCGTCCCTGAGCTGCGCAACACCGTTTATATAAGTTCCCATTCCAGCAAGAGAAACGATATCCGGTTTAAGTCTTGAATAATATCCGGCTACCGACTGGGATGTCTGATCGACTCTCTGACGGGTATATCCTTCTGTATTAATGTTTGAAAAGTTGTTTCCGACTATATCGAGAGCCTTCTGGCTTGCAAAAACTCCGGTTTTCGCAGCTTCAAAGCCTAAAAACGTAGGTCTGCTCAATTCATATTCCTCCCAAATATTCTTTGATATATTCTGTTTTATATTATCTGATCTCAGATTTTCGTATTAAGTATACCCATATTTTTTCTTACTGATGGGATACCCTTTGAGTTATAGCATTTTGCGTCTGTCACGCCGGTCGGCATAACCTCCTCCATGATTTTCAGATTCATCTGCGCAACCTGAAGAGAAGTCTTGTTTGCATGCTTTACGCTGTCTATTGCGGTTTTAAACCGGACATAAAGCTTGTTCAGCAGATCCTTTTCATCAGGATCCGAACATTTTTCAATAATTTCTCTCAGAGTTAATCCGCCTATTCCAATTTTCTTTTGTAGTTTTTCTCGTTCTTTTTCAAAAAGTTCGGTCTTTTTTATTGTTGACTGATGCTCGTTAAGACAATGCTCGATTCTTTTCAGATCGTCAGACAGCAGTGCGCTGAGTTTATCCTTTTCCTTCTCGGCAGTTTCTTCGAGAAAGTCAGTATACTCAAGCATAAAATCATAGAATTCATTAAAGCCTTCCAAAACAAAAACCCCTTCACACTATCCTGTCAAGGATTGCGTCCGCAACCTGACCGGATGAAACATTATAGCTGCCATCTGCAATTTGCTGTCTGAGCGTATTTATTCTGCTTTTGCTTGCAGGAGCGGTTATTTCCGAGACAGAGTCCTTTATGACCCCTCCGCATTGTCTAAACATTGAAGCTTCAGAACTTAAAGAAAACGAATCCTTTTTCTCAACGGAAGCCTTTTCAGTGCCGCCGTAAAAGAAGCTACGAGATACTTTTGAATTGCCGGACTTTACATATTGCTTATAGACATTTGTATTTATTTTCATGAAATCGCCTCTTTCCCAACAAGTTTTGATATATATCTTTAAAATATTTATCGGACGATTTTTCTATAATTAAATAGCTGAAATTAACTTTTTTAAAATTTTTTTGCCTATTCTGCGATACCGGGAAAATGTGCTGAAAAGACATGTGAAAGTTCTGTAAACACAAGTTCTTAATTTATTTTAACGATTTTCTATTGACAAAAACGCCGATTTGTTATAAAATAGTAACTATAAGTTATTAATAAAGAAAAGGCGGATTTTATCAATGGGTATTTTCGGAAAAATTTTCGGCTCTTACAGCACAAAGGAGCTTGCGAGAATCGAACCAATAAAAGAAAGCGTTCTGGCTCTTGAAGAAAGCTACGGAGCAATGTCTGACGCCGAGTTGAAATCTCAGACTCAGAAATTCAAAGACAGACTTGAAACCGGCGAAACTCTGGACATGATTCTTCCGGAAGCGCTTGCTACCGTTCGTGAAGGAGCTCACAGAGTTCTTGGAAAAAAGCCGTTCCCAGTCCAGATAATCGGCGCTATTGTTCTTCATCAGGGACGTATTGCCGAAATGAAAACAGGTGAAGGTAAAACTCTTGTTGCCTGTGTTGCTTCATATCTTAACGCACTTTCAGGAAAAGGCGTTCATGTAGTAACGGTAAACGACTATCTTGCTAAAACTCAATCTGATGAAATGGGAAAAGTACTGAGATTTTTAGGACTTACCGTCGGCTGTATTCTCCACGGACTTACAAATGAAGAACGCCGTGAGGCATACAACTGCGATGTTACCTATGCTACAAATAACGAACTGGGATTTGACTATCTACGTGACAATATGGTAATCTATGCCAAGGACAGAGTCCAGAGAAAGCCTAATTTTGCGATCGTTGACGAGGTGGATTCCATTCTTATAGACGAAGCGAGAACTCCTCTTATTATTTCCGGCAGAGGCGATAAATCGACTGAGCTTTATGATATTGCCGATAAATTTGCAAGAAGTCTTGTTTCCACTACAGTCGTTGAAATGGACGATAAGCAGGATCAGGACGAAATAAACGAAAATATTGACTATATTATAGATGAAAAGGCTAAAACTGCAACCATCACACGATGCGGTGTAAAAAAAGCTGAGAAATATTTTGCTGTGGACAACCTTATGGATCCGGAAAATATGACCCTGCTTCACCATATCAACCAGGCGCTGAAAGCACATGGAGTTATGCACTGCGACATAGACTATGTGGTAAAGGACGGAGAAGTTATCATTGTTGATGAGTTTACCGGACGTCTTATGCTGGGACGTCGTTTTAATGACGGACTCCATCAGGCGATAGAGGCTAAAGAAGGCGTTAAGATAGCTAATGAATCAAAAACGCTGGCAACGATAACATTCCAGAATTATTTCCGTCTTTATAAAAAGCTGTCGGGTATGACCGGTACCGCTATGACGGAAGAGGACGAATTCAGAGAAATTTACAAGCTGGACGTTATCGCTATTCCTACAAACAGACCGGTTATCCGTATTGACCAGCAGGATCAGGTATACCGTTCGGAAGCCGGCAAATATAAGGCCATAATCGAGCAGATAGCAGCATGTCACCAGAAGGGACAGCCGGTGCTGGTGGGTACTGTTTCCATTGAAAAATCCGAACTTCTTTCGGCTATGCTCAAAAGAAAAGGCATAAAGCACGAGGTTCTTAACGCAAAGCAGCATGCAAGAGAAGCTGAGATAGTAGCTCAGGCAGGTAAGCTGGGCGCAGTGACCATAGCTACAAATATGGCAGGACGAGGAACGGATATAATGCTGGGCGGAAACGCCGAATTTCTTGCCAAAGCTGAGATGCGTAAAAAGGGATATGAAGAAGATATTATCAATGAAGCAGTAGGCTTTGCAGATACGGACAATGAAGAAGTCCTTGCCGCAAGAGCCGTATATAAAGAATTATATGATAAATTCAACGCAGAGGTCAAAGAAAAAGCAAAGGACGTTAAAGCGGCAGGTGGTCTGTATATTCTGGGAACAGAGCGTCACGAATCAAGACGTATAGACAATCAGCTCAGAGGACGTTCAGGGCGTCAGGGAGACGAAGGAGAAAGCCGTTTCTTCCTTTCTGTTGAGGACGATCTTATGCGTATTTTTGCCGGAGACAGACTGGAAAATATGATGAATTCTCTTAATGTGGACGAGGATATGCCTATCGAAAGCAAGATGCTTACACGAATTATCGAATCCTCCCAGAAAAAGGTCGAGGGAAGAAACTTTGCTACCAGAAAATCCGTGTTGAACTACGACGACGTGCTTAATAAACAGCGTGAGATCATCTACACACAGCGTTCACAGGTACTGGACGGTGAAGACCTTCACGAGTATATCCTGAATATGATGCATGAACTTGCAGTCGAGACCACAAATAATTACATCAGCGATGAAGTAGATAAAGAAACATGGAATATTATCGGTCTTAAAGATCACTTTATGGGCTGGGTACTCCAGGACGAAGACTTGGATTATGATGAAGACCAGCTTGAAGACGTCACAAGAGAATCCATTGCTCAGACTATAGAAGATCGTATGAAGACCATATACGCAGCAAAGGAAGAAGAATTTGGCGGACAGATGCTCCGTGAGCTTGAAAGAGTATTTCTGCTCAAGGTTGTCGATACCAAATGGATGAACCATATTGACGATATGGCAGAGCTTAAAAAAGGCATAACCCTGAGAGCGTTCGGTCAAAAAAATCCTGTTGTTGAATACAGATACGAAGGCTTTGAAATGTTTGACGCAATGGTTGAAACCATTCGTGAGGATACTATAAGAATGCTTCTTACAGTAAGAATCCAGAAAAATGCCGCTCCGATAAAACGTGAACAAGTCGCAAAACCTGACGCACCAAATGCCGGAAGTATAAGAATGACAAAGAAAAAGCCTGATGATAACGATCCGTGTCCATGCGGTTCAGGTCTTAAATATAAAAAGTGCTGCGCACTGAAAAAACAATAAATATAAACCCGCTTTTGGTATTCAGAAGCGGGTTTAGTCGGTATAGCTAATTAAGGCAACACTGCAAAAAATAAAAAATGGAGGAATGAAAATTGAATAAAGAAAACAAGCAGTATTTTAAAAAATTAATATCTCTTGTTATACCGATCGCATTTCAGCAGTTTATGATTGCTCTTGTAAGCGCCTCCGACGCTCTGATGCTGGGACTTATCTCTCAGGACGCATTGTCGGCAGTATCGCAGGCAGGACAGATCATGTTTGTTTATACTTTATTTTATTTTGCATTGACCGGAGGCGCAAATATTTTTGCGGCTCAGTATTATGGAAAAGGCGATTTGGATTCTGTTGAAAAAATTCTCTGCATAGTTTTAAAATTTTCAGTAAGCGTGGGAGCAATATTCAGCTTTTTCGCCATAGCCACTCCTGAGTTGCTTATACGGATATTCACAAATGAAAATAAGCTTGTGGGCATGGGCGCTGAATACCTTAGAGTTATGGGACTTTCATATCTTTTAATGGGAATTTCTCAGGTTTATCTGTGCATTATGAAAAACTGCGGAAAAGCTTCAAAAAGTGCAATTATAAGCTCCACTTCAATGATACTGAATATTATTTTAAATTGGCTTCTGATTTTTGGTGTAGGCTTTTTTCCAAAAATGGAAATTTCCGGTGCGGCTCTGGCAACACTTATTTCAAGAATCGTGGAGCTTATATGGACGCTTATTGAGCTTTCCAAAAAAGACAGTATAAAAATACGCCGTAAATATCTTCTGGGAAATGACAAAATACTTTTTAAGGATTACTGCAAATATACCGCTCCTATTCTGGGCAACGAACTTGCGTGGGGCTGTGGCTTTGCAATGTTTTCGGTTATTATGGGAAGGCTCGGAAGTGACGCTATTGCAGCAAATTCAATTGCAAATATAGCAAAAAATCTTATCATATGCTTTTGTCTGGGAACAGCCAGTGCAGGAGGTATAATAGTCGGCAATCAGCTGGGTCAGGGCAAGCTTGAAACAGCAAAGAAATACGGTTCAAAAACCTGTAAGACTGCTCTTGTGGTGGGACTTATTTCAGGGGGACTTATTTTAGCTTTAAGTCCCGTAATAGTTAATTTTGCTAACCTTACCCCTAACGCCGCACATTATCTTCAGATAATGCTTATAGTATGCTCGTATTATGTTGTGGGTAAATCTATGAATACCGCTACCATTGCCGGTATTTTCTGCGCAGGAGGCGACTCAAAATTCGGACTTATCTGCGATATTATAACAATGTGGGTGGTGGTAGTTCCTATAGGACTGCTTTCGGCTTTCGTGTTTAAATTGCCGGTGGCTGTCGTTTATATACTTATGAATATTGATGAAATAATCAAGCTTCCGGCAGTTTATATACATTATAAAAAGTATAAATGGCTTAAAGATCTGACGAGAAATAATGTCAATTAATTTCCTGCTTATTTTACGAGGTAATATGTACTAAATTGTTCTTTATATTTTGTGCATAATGTGGAATTTTTACACAAAAAATAAAAAATTATTGAAGTTTACGGTAAAAATATGATAGAATAAAAATATATAATATTGTACGAATTTCAAATTAAGGGCAAGTCCCGAATTTTATTAATTGGAGGTTGATTTAATTATGAAATTTAAATCCTTGAAAAAAGGTTTAGCAGCAGTTGTTAGTGCGGCAACTATTGCAACATGTACAGTCGGAAACTTGTTTACTCCGGTAACGGCGGCAGGAGACGCCAACTATGCCGAAGCTCTTGCAATGTCGCTTTATTTCTTTGACGCTAATGAGTGTGGTACTGAGGTTGACGATAACTGCCTTACATGGAGAGGCAATTGTCATACATATGACGCAGAAGCGTCATTAGATAATGCAACCGGACTATCTGCGGCATCTAAAAGCGCAATAATGGCACAAAACGGAGGTAAAAATACTGTTGATGTATCAGGCGGTTATCATGATGCAGGAGACCACATAAAATTTAATAAAACTATGGGTTTTGCAATGACAAGTCTTGCATGGTCATATTATTCTCACCCTAATGCTTATGATTCATCAAAATCTACAGATCATCTTAAACATATCCTCAAGAAAAACGCAGATTATCTTATGAAGGTAACTTATCTTGACGGAAATGATGTTTTGGCATTTTGCTATCTGGTAGGCGATGAAGGAGCAGATCATGGCGAATGGACTCCTCCGGAAACGCAAAAAATGACTCGTAATACTTATTGGGCAGATTCGTCACATCCTGATGGCTGTACGGCTGGTTATATGTCATCATGTCTTGCTGCTACGTCTATCGTTTTTAAGGATTCTAATCCTGATTATGCTAAAGAATGTTTGAAATATGCAAATGCACTTGAAGCATTTGCCAAAAAATATCCAAAGCCAGCATCAGACGGTTATGGCAGCATGTATCAAAATTCAAATAGTGCAGATGATGAAATAGCTTTTGCAGAGCTGTGGTGCGCTATTGCAAATAATGGCGGTACATTGCCTTCATCATATAATCCGACATATAAGTGTATCGGAAACGGTCAATACACCGGCGGAATTTATGATTATTATATGTATACATGGGATAAAGCTTGGTGCGGATATGCAACACTTCTTGCAGAATGCGGATATGATACAAGCACCTATGAAAATGAAATGAAATTCGAGCTTAACAATCAAGGTGGATGCCCAACAGATAAATATAATGCAAATGGCTGGGGAGCTTCACGTTATAATTGCTCATTACAGATGATGTCTATCGCTCTTGCAAAAGGCGATGCTAATTCTAACTATGCAAAGGGCGCTAAATATCAGATGGATTACATTCTTGGTAATAATTCGTTTGGTATGAGTTTCTTATTAGGATATGGAGATAAATGGCCTGTCAGAATTCATCATCGTGCAGCAAATCCGGATAACAGTACCTTAAAATACACGCCTTACGGCACATTAGTAGGCGGACCGGATTCAAGTGGAAATTATGAAGATAATTCAGAGCGATATCAATTTACAGAACCTGCTCTCGATTATAATGGCAGCTTTGCTCTTGCATGCGCAGGACTTGTAGACCTCTACGGCGGAGATGCATCAGCTCTTGACAGCGTAATTGCAGCAGCACCTGAAATTGATGAAAACTATAAATTTGGTGACGGCAATGTTACTCCACCGCAGCCGACAACTGAACCTACAACAGAACCTTCAACAGAACCTATTACTACAGAGCCGACAACAGAACCTGATAAAGTTACATATGATGTAGATAACAACGGTAGCATTAATGTTGCTGATTTAGTACTTGTTCAAAAATATCTTATTAAAAAATGTCAGGTCGAGCAAAGAGAAGCATACACAACAACAGGCGAATATGTCTGGGCAACCTATTACTATATTGACGGAAAAGAATATGTAAATCTGAACCTTGATTTATATAAGGATAATAAGATAAATGTATTTGACGCTGTCGTACTTAAAAGATATCTGATATACAATAAATAAAATATTCTCGGAACGGAGTGAAAATTAATGAAAAAGCTAATTGCAGCAGCAGTTTCGGCTGTTATCTCGCTTACATCTATGACGGCAGCAATGCCATTAGCTGTAAATACGGTCGCTTCAGCTGCTGAAACAAGCAAATACAACTATGCTGAAGCTTTACAGAAATCCATGTTTTTCTATGAGGTTCAGCAGGCAGGCATACTCCCTGACTGGAACGAGGTTTCATGGAGAGACGACTCTATGGAAAACGACGTTGTTCCGGGTGGTTGGTTTGATGCTGGAGATCATTTGAAGTTTTCTCTTACAAACGCTTATACGGCAACGGTTCTTGCATGGGGTCTTATCGAGTACAAGGATGCAGTAAAAAAAGCCGGTTTGTATGATAAGTACTTAAAAAATCTTCAATGGGGACTTGATTTTGTTGCTGGCTGTGATAAAGGGGATAAGGTTATAGGTACTATCGGCGACGGCGCATTTGACCATGTATGGTGGGGCAGCGCAGAGGTATATATGAGAAAATTTCTATTAAAGGGTGGTTCCGACCCCCGTCCTTACGATGAAATCACCTGTACTTCTACTGTTGCGCAGATGGCAGCGTCAATGGCGGCAGGATATATCGTTTTCAAGGACGAAAATCCGACTCTTGCCAAAAGCTATCTTGAACATGCTAAGAACCTTTTCAAGCTTGCAGATAAAACAAAGAATAACGACGATCAAGGAACGCAGAAAGAATTTTATAACACTCAGCAGAATGGTGCTGCGTGCGATTATGCAGACGAGCTTCTTTTAGCAGCAAACTGGCTTTATAAAGCAACTGAGGATCAGGATTATCTTAAAAAAGCGGAAACGTATATTCCTGATCTGGGAAGAGAAAGTCAGTCGACAGAATTAAAATTCACATGGGGTTACTGTTGGGACGATTCTATGCAGGCAGCAATACTGCTTTACGCTCAGAATACCGGTAAAAAAGAATGGATAGACCATGTTGCTCATCATCTGGATTATTGGATAGACGGCTATAATGGAAAGAAAATTGAATATACGCCGGATGGTCTTGCATGGTTATTCCAGTGGGGTTCGCTTAGACACGCTACAACAACGGCATTTTTAGCAAAGCTTGCGTCTGATACCTTGTTTAAGGATAACGCTTCTCTTAATAAAAAATATAATGACTGGGCAAAAACTCAGATGGATTATGCCTTTGGAGATAATAACCTTAAAATGAGTTATGTTCTTGGAATGGGAGATAAAAATCCTAATTCATGGCATCACAGAACTTCAAGCGGTATATATAATGACCATTGGAACGAACTTGGTAAGGTTGATGATGATGGAAATCCGGCTAAAGACCCTCAGTGGCAGACAGAATATGCTCATACTCTTTACGGTGCGCTTGAAGGAGGACCAAGTCAAGATGGTACGTTTAATGATGAAATAAGTTCTTATCAACATACTGAGGTTGCAATCGACTACAATGCCGGTTATACTGCTGCACTCTGTGCTATGATAGATGATTACGGCGGCGAACCGCTTGCCGACTTCCCTCCTACAGAAACTCCTAAATGGCCGGAATTTCTTGTTAAAGCGTCTTTTAACCAGGCAGGCGACAGTTATACCGAGATTAAAGCATATGCAATGAATCATTCTGCATGGCCGGCAAGAGTTATAGAGGATCTTTCGTATAATTATTATTTTGATATTTCTGAACTTGTTGAGCAGGGTTGTTCTATTGAAGATGTTGTTGTAAAAAAAGGTACAGACCAACATGAGGGCGATGAAGGTATTGCTTCTGTTTCAGACCCAATTCAATATGAAGGTAATATTTATTATGTTAAAATTACCTTTAACGACGGCAGAGTAGTTATGCCTACAGGTCAGTCAGAGCATCGTTCAGAGCTTCAATTCAGAATAGGTATTCCTGATAGTCTTAAAGTTAATCATGCTGAAAACGGCGATAAGGTCAAGTGGGACGCAAGCAATGACTATTCGGCAAATGGACTTGTAATGGGCGGAGAGGATGCAATGATTGAAACTCCTTATATTACGATGTACGATGGCGATACGCTTATTTGGGGTACTGAGCCTAACGGCAAAACTCCTGATATAACAGGTCCGACCGAATATCACCGCTGTGATGTAAATCGTGACGGCAAAACAAATTTAAAGGACATTATTGCACTTTCTAAATTTCTTGTAAAAATAGAATCAAATAAAAAATATCATTATGATGT
>CAMWXM010000049.1 GCA_947178195.1 uncultured Ruminococcus sp. | reverse complement strand
TTGTGTATAATAACTATAGTGTTAAATAACAAGATTATTTACACTCGTTTTGTTGTCTCCTTTCTTTTGTTCTACACATATTTATTTTCTCTTTTTAAACTTCCCGGGTTTTATAAACCCGGGTCTTTTTTTATTCAAGGCTTTTTTGTATAATACGGAACACATATCGAGGTAATCATAAAAACACTTGACATTTACTTGACATTTTTAATATGTAAATGTATAATTAGTATTGGAGTTTTTATCCGATACAAAACGAAAGGTGAGAAAAATAATGCAAAAGAAATTACTGGCAATTTTTATGACATTAGTAATGGCTGTGAGCTTTGCTGGCTGCAAGGACGATTCCTCAAAAACGTCAAAAAACGATAATACTTCCGTTGAAGATAATTCCGAAAGCAATTCTGATGAAAAAGCACCTGAAAACGGCGATTATAAAACCATCAATAATGGCACGGAAATTTCAGAATATCTCGGTACAGACAGCGTGGTTTCCATACCAGAAGAAATTAATGGTACAAAGATTTCTATTATAGGAATGTACGCCTTCGATAGAAAGGAAACAACCGAAATTATTCTTCCAAACGGCCTTACATCGTTGGGCTACGGCGCATTTTATTACTGCAAAAATCTTGAAAAAATCACTTTACCGGATACTTTAGAGAGAATTGGAGAATTTGCTTTCATTGGCTGCGAAAAGCTCACAAATGTCGAAATCCCCGAAAGCGTTACTGAAATCGGTCAAAAAGCCTTTGAAGAGTGCGAAAATATCAGCGTCACATTTAAGGGAAATACCTACGACTATGCGCATATCGAAGATTTATACAGCCTATTTAGTGAATAAAACAAAATCCCGTGCCTTAAGTACGGAGTTCAACTTATCTAAAAGGTCAAGCGAGGGCTTGGAAAATATTTTAACCCCGATTCTGCTTCCAGATTTTGGGGTTTTGGACGAACTAAAAGGACGGCAAAAGCCGTCCTTTTAGTTTTTTTAATGTTTTTTGATTTTTCTATATATCCCTGCTCCGGCAAAAAGAACAACAATAAGTGCTCCTGCTGCAATACTAAATATTATTAAATAGTTATTGCCAGAATTTTTTTCAGCATTAAATTCCATAAGCAATTTATTATTCAGTTCCATCGCAACCGCTTCGTCTCTGGTCGGAACGCCGCCGCTCGCTTCAGGATTGTTTTTTTCTATATCATAGGTGTTATCCATTGCCCGCATAAAAAATTCCGGATCATATATCTTGCCGTTTTCTATTATACCCTCTAATGGATGAGGAAATAATGCTGGTTTATGTAAATACGGAATTACATACTCGTTTTCTGTAGTTTTAACATATATCAATTCAAAATAATACATATATGAATTCGCATATTTCACTTCTATAATTTCTTCGTCTATAGTCGGGAGAACCTTTTCTGCTTCCTCCGTCATATATATGGTTCTTTCATCTAAGCTTGTTGTTGACCCAACCTCAAGAACGTTGTTTTCATCGGGATAAAGTGCAATCATATTATAAGTGCTTGGAAGATACACGACATATTTGTCGGAAATCAAGGAGGAAAAGCTTGGATTTTCTTTGTAAGAATCAATCATTAAACCATATATTGAATAAGATTTATAAGCTCTGCTTAAGTCATATCCGTCCAGGTTCAAGCCTCTTACCATTTCCTCCTCACCGTTTATAGAATAGATTTTACCAGTTTCGGTTATATTTGAAAATTCATCAGAGAATTTATCTATTGCTTCTTCCGCCTGATTCATTTCAGTTTTATTAATGTCGTTTTCTATACTTTCGGCTGATACGATAAAATTAAGGTTCAAAATACTTACCGCCGTTATCAATAGACTTAATATTCTTTTTTTCATTAAAAATCCCTCCTTGTATTATAAATTTATAACACATGTATAATCATATTGCACACCAGTATTCGGATTGTCGCAAAAATTATCATAGGAAATTTGAAAATCTCTATCTTCCCACGGATCATAATAAGTTAATATAATTTCATTTTTATTTCCTTGATACAGAGCATGGACAGTCACTGCATGTCCTCTTACCCTTATGGTATATTTATATTTTCCCATAAAAACTATAGGAATCTGATTAGCCATAATCTGAGCTTTAAATAATACATATGAAAATTTTCTTTCATAACCTGTATAGACATATTTGTTATTGGTGAAATAATTTGCCGCTCTTGCTGTTTCAAATATCGTACCGCCTTCGTTTACGTTGCTCCCCTTTACAAAAACTACGGCGTCAGTCTGAGTTTTCGCAGAACTAACCATATGCTTGGCACTGCTCTGTGCTGAAGCCGCCCAACACCAATTTGTTTTTTCCTGACGGTATCTGGTATAGCTGACGCTCCATGAATCGGCGCTGACATTACTAACAGTATTAATGCAAATACTATATGTAAGCAATGCGGCGCAAGCATTAAAAATAAATTTTTTTATTAATTTTAATTTCATTGGTATCACTACCCCTTTTATATAATACACAGTTTTTTCGCATCATTATCCGAACAATTGTTAAAAATAAATAGATTCTATAGTTAGTATAGCATTATTGTAAATAAATGTCAATATAATTTTTTTGTTGTTTTATATCATTTTTAGCAAATCATCGAATAAAATATATCAGCGCAGCATAAAGATTCAGGAAGCTCTCCATGCTGCGCTGTTATAAATTATTGTTTAGCTTTTGTTTTTGCCCTGAGGGAATTGCTGAGTATTTGTTTTCTTATCCTGATATTTTCCGGCGTAACCTCAAGCAGCTCATCGTCCGCAAGAAATTCCAGACTTTCTTCAAGGCTGAGTCGTCTTGGCGGCACAAGCCTTAACGCATCATCAGAGCCGCTGGCACGGGTATTTGTAAGATGCTTTTTCTTGCAAACATTTACTACCAGATCCTCCGCTTTAGGAGAAGCGCCAACGATCATACCTTCGTACACAGGGGTACCGGCAGAAATAAACAACTGCCCTCTTTCCTGAGCGTTGTACAGACCGTAGGTAACAGCCTCACCGGTTTCAAATGAAACGAGAGAGCCTGAATTTCTTCTTGGAATTTCTCCTTTATATGGCTGATAGCTGTCAAAGACGCTTGACATAATACCTTCGCCCTTGGTGCTTGTTAAAAATTCACTTTTATATCCGAAAAGACCTCTTGAGGGAATCAGAAATTCCAGCTTCATTCTTGAACCCTGAGGGTGCATTTCAAGCATTTCAGCCTTTCTCGTACCCATTTTTTCCATTACTGTTCCCACATATTCTTCCGGCACGTCGATTACAAGTCTTTCTACCGGTTCAAGCTTCATTCCGTTAGGATCTTCCTTGAAAAGCACTCTTGGCGTTGAAACGGAAAGCTCATATCCTTCACGACGCATATTTTCAATAAGGATAGAAAGGTGCATTTCACCTCTTCCTGCGACCCTGAATGAATCAGTATTCTCCGTTTCCTCCACACGCAGCGAAACATCCTTCAAAGTTTCTTTGAAAAGTCTTTCTCTGAGCTGACGTGATGTAACGAATTTTCCTTCCTTTCCTGCAAAAGGAGAATCATTGACAGAAAATGTCATTTCAACAGTAGGCTCGCTTATTTTTGTAAACGGAAGAGGATCGATATTTTCCGGATCGCATATAGTATCGCCGATGGTTATCCCATCTATACCGCTTATCCAGACAATATCCCCAGCCTCCGCATGCTCTGCCGGAACTCTCTGTAAGCCTTCGATCTGAAGCAGCGATACGAGCTTTGCATTTTTAATAAGCTTATTCGGATTCTGATGATTACATACAGTAACTACCTGGTTTACCCGTGCTGTTCCTCTTGAAATACGTCCGATACCTATTCTTCCCACATATTCGTTATAATCTATAGAGGATATCAGCATCTGGAGCGGACCATCGTCCTCCTGAATTTCCGGCGGGTCTATATAATTAATTATGGTATCAAAAAGCGGAACAAGGTCAGTACCCGTCTCATATTGGCTGAGAGAAGCTGTACCTGCTCTGCCTGAGCAGAAAAGCACCGGGCTTTCAAGCTGTTCATCGTTGGCGTCAAGGTCTAAAAGAAGCTCCAAAACCTCATCGCCTATTTCGTCAAGTCTTGCGTCGGGACGGTCTATTTTATTTACGACAATAATTATTTTATGGTTCATTTCCAGAGCTTTGGAAAGAACAAATCTTGTCTGAGGCATTGCGCCTTCCGCAGCGTCGACAAGAAGCAGTACGCCATCGACCATGCTGAGGACACGTTCAACCTCTCCGCCAAAATCTGCGTGACCGGGAGTATCTATAATGTTGATTTTTGTATCTTTATAGCATACGGAGGTATTTTTGGCCAGTATGGTAATACCTCTTTCCCTTTCAATATCGTTGTTATCCATAACCCTTTCAGCAACGATCTGATTTTCCCTGAATGCACCGCCCTGTTTAAGCATTTCGTCAACAAGAGTGGTTTTACCGTGGTCAACGTGGGCGATAATCGCAATATTTCTTAAATCTTCTCTTTTCATTAGTATTTCCTCCAGTTTTTTACATCAAAAATCAAGCTCTCTTGAACATTTGATCGTAAATTTATCATCAAGATGAGTTATTAAAATATCTTCAAGGTCCTTTGCAGTACCATCTGTAAAAGCAGATTTGTTTAAAAAAATATCGTCTTGATTTTTTTGAACAAAGCAAAAAAACTCATCAGTCTCAACAGCGCCATCAAACTTTTTATATTCTATTGCGTCATAGAAATCGTCTTTTGAATCTTTTGTGCAGATAACTACCTTGCTGTAATCGAAATCAAAGAAAACAGGTCTGCCTTTATATTTCTGCCTTAGCTTTTCGTATTCTTTTTCGGGCAGCTTTTTTGCGGTAAAGACCATAAATAAAAAAATCGCCGTAATAAAAATCTGAACGCACAATAAAGCCGCAAGTGAATACGCAGGGGTATCATTCAGGATAAATAAAATAACTGCTGCCGTATAAACGATAAACAGTAAAATGTAAAAACCAAAGATACCTTTGGAGCTGCGAATGCTCCTACAATATTTTTTTACATCCTCCGAAGTATAATTCATAGTTGCTTTAAGCATCATCAAACCCTCCTGTTTACTGTCATAGATTCGTATTTGTCCCCTAACGATTGCCTCAGATGGTTTCTCACATCTTCAACAGAGCCTTCTACCAGAGCTGATTTTTTTATTATCTGAGCCGAAGCGTTGTTAATAAATATATAGAAGTAATTATCCGACTCCACCGCTTTTTCCAGGTCAGAATAAAGAATAAATCCCTTTTCGTTAGCGCTTTCTATATATACTCTGTCGCTTATAAAAGTAGCCGTAACAAAACCGCCATCGTAAAGGGCATTAAATTCCTTGTACATTTTTTCCGGAGATTTATAAAGCATACGGTTAATGTTAATAAATGCGATAACGGCAAGAGCTCCAAGAAATATAAACGGCAGAGGCGTTATAGAAAATTCTTTGTTTTTAATAAAGCCTGCAAACATAAAAATAACAAAAATAACAACACCTATCATAGTGTATATTAATATATGATTTCTGATAACGTTTTTTTTCAATATATCGTTGAAAAACGCCTTAATATCCGTTTTTCTGTAATTCATTTCAAATTTAGTCATATGTTTTCATCCTTCTGATAAATTTTGGACTCAGTTCCTTTGCAAAAATCTCTGCGGCGTCAGAAGCTTTTCCCTGCTGTATGCCGCTTTTTTTCATTATATATGATTCGTTTCTTTTGGTATATATAAAAAAGTAATCCTCCGTTTCATATACCTTGAACATATCCTTATAATTTTTTCTTTTTTCTGATTTATCTATACTTATTGCAAGATTATTTGCGTTGAACTTGAATTGTACAGTCGCATCCGCCGAATATTTCTTTTTAAATGACCTGTATGCCAGAACAGGATTTATCATAAAGGAATAAGCATATACTACAGCGCACCATATAACGCCCACTATACAGTAACTGGAGTTTTTTCCGGTATTGCTTATAGCTATGCAAAATACAAGAAACAAGGTAAAAACAGAAGCAAGTAAAATAAGCATAAATTTAAGTGAAGAATGACTGCAGCTGACCATTGCTTTTACGTCTTGTTTATCAATAGTATTTTCGGCTTTGACTATCATAGATTCTCCTTTTGTGTGGTGTTGCCCTAAATCAATTAACATATAAATAACATTTTGTTGAAAGAGCGTTTTTTTTATTGCATAAAAAATGCCCTGCATAAAATGCAGGACTAAATTTGGTGGGAGAAGATGGATTCGAACCATCGAAGCAAGATGCAACAGATTTACAGTCTGCCCCCTTTGGCCGCTCGGGAATTCTCCCATAAAAATTTCGCCGACTATTGCCGGCAAAATCTGGAGCTGGTGGACGGACTCGAACCCCCGACCTGCTGATTACAAATCAGCTGCTCTACCAACTGAGCTACACCAGCACCTTTACAATGCTTATTTATTATATCACATTGTTTTGCAAATGTCAAGCTTTTTTTGAAAAAAAATCTCTTGACTTTCGACAATTTTTTCAATCTGTTTTAAGACGACTCAGCACAAAAAGCACGATAAACAGCTTCATGCTGTGCCGTCATAAATGTATAAGTGGTCGAGGCGACAGGACTTGAACCTGCGGCATCTTGGTCCCAAACCAAGCACTCTACCAAACTGAGTTACGCCTCGGAAACTTAAATACTCCACTCAAACAGCTTTATTATTATAACTCTTTTATTGCATATTGTCAATAGTTTTTTTAAAATTTGTGAAATATCACAATTTTTTCTCTAAAATTCGTTTATATGTGACAAAAATTTCAAGACAACACCGCATTAAGCACGGCCTGCACGAAAACCTTGCTATTAAGTATTTAAGGATAAGGGGACGCTTTGGCAGAAAAAGCGTCTCCTTAAAATATTTAATAGAATTTACTTATAAAAACTAAAGTATGATTTGATGTTCATTATTTTTTTGTCAGCTCATAGCTCTTATCTATCATATTATAAACGATTTCATTATTGGTAATAGCATTTAAGATAACAGTAAACCAATGCTTTTTATTCATATGATAAGCCGGAGCAAAGCCGTTCATTTCAGTTATATGGACAATATCATCGGGATCACCCTTTAAAACAAGAATATCCGTCATAATATCGCCCTCAAGACCAATTTTTCTTTGAGAAACATTCATTATCGCTCCATACCATTTAAGATTATTGGTATGTCTTAATACTTCATACTGAGGATATTTTTCCCATAAATGCTCTGATATTGTTCCATATTGGTCTTTAACATAATCCAGAACTTGTTCTCGTGTCATAAATCAATTATATTTCGGCGATAACCTCAACCTCCACAAGAACATCCTTAGGAAGCTCCTTTACAGCAACGCAGCTTCTTGCCGGTTTTGAAGTAAAATATTTACCGTAAACACCGTTAAATGCCCCGAAATCGGACATATTTTTCAAAAAGCAGGTAGTTTTCACAGCTTTTTCAAAGGAAGTACCGGCTTCCTTTAAAACTGCTCCGAGGTTTTTCATGACCTGTTCTGTCTGACCTTCAATATCGGAAGCTTCAACAGTGTTTGTATCAGGATTAATTGCGATCTGTCCCGAAGTAAACACCATATTTCCTGTAATGATTGCCTGTGAATATGGACCTAACGCCTCAGGGGCATTTTTTGTATAAATAGTATTCATTATTATCCTCTCCTTAATCAACAATTGTAAAGCCCGAATCTTCAAGGGCTTTTCTTATCATCTGGATATGCTCGTAATTTCTGGTTTCAAGAAGTATTCTCAGATAGCAGCCGTTTATATCCGAATTTTCATTTGCTCTTTCATGGTGGATAGCGATAACGTTCCCACCCAGGTCGGCAATGATTTTCGATACGTCACGGAGCTGTCCCGGTTTGTCAATAAGCTCGATATTTATAGAATCAGAACGACCTGATTTAAGCAAACCTCGCTTAATGACTCTTGAAAGTATGGTTACGTCAATATTTCCTCCTGAAACAAGACAAACCACCTTTTTGCCCTTTATGGGCACTTTATTGAACATTGCCGCAGCGACGGATACTGCTCCCGCACCTTCTGAAATAAGCTTTTGATGCTCGATAAGAGAAAGTATTGCCGAGGATATCTCATCATCGGTTACAGTAACAATATCGTCCACATATTTTTTGCAGTATTCAAAGGTATTTACTCCCGGCTCTTTGACCTTAATACCATCGGCGATAGTTGCCACAGAATCCAGACATTCTATTTTATCGCTTTTCAGCGACTGCACCATACTGGGCGCACCGCTTGCCTGAACGCCATAAACCTTTACCTCCGGTCTGAGCTGCTTTATTGCGAAAGCCACACCGGAAATAAGTCCGCCTCCGCCAACGGGGACGATAACAGCGTCAACGTTCTTGAGCTGGTCTAAAATTTCCAGACCGATAGTACCCTGACCGGCAATAACATTTTCATCGTCAAAGGGATGCACAAAGGTATATCCCTTTTCGTCTTTAAGCTCCATTGCCTTGTTGTATGCGTCGTCGTAAACTCCGTCTACAAGGCACACCTCAGCACCATAGCTTTTAGTAGCTTCAACTTTGGAAATAGGCGCTCCGTCCGGCAGGCATATAAGGGATTTGATACCGTTTTTGGCTGCGGCAAGGGCAACCCCCTGAGCATGATTTCCGGCTGAGCAAGCTATAACACCCTTTGACTTTTCCTCATCACTGAGCTGAGAAATTTTATAGTAAGCGCCCCTTACCTTAAATGAACCGGTGATCTGAAGATTTTCGGTTTTAAGATATACATCGCAGTCAGGATTTATCTTAGGAGCGGGAATAAGATCGGTTTTCCTGATAACCTCGTTAAGAACAAAACTTGCATGATAAACTTTATCAAGAGTAAGCATATTAAAAATACATCCCTTTTCTTTTTTATTTTAATTTGCAGAAAGCATTTTATCAATAAACTGCTTTGCCGCTCTTGCAGAACGTCCGCTTCTTCCGATTGCAAAACGCTCCGCTTCCGTTTCCAGTTGCTCTTCCGTCATCGCAAGACCTTTTATTTGGGCAAGACCCTTTACAATGTCGAGATATTCATATTTACCCGGTCTTGAGAAGGTTATTCTGAGACCGAAACGCTCTGAAAGTGAAATAAGCTCCTGTATGGTATCGTTGCGGTGAATATCGTCTCCGTCTCTGTCCGAAAAGCTTTCCTTGACAAGATGCCGTCTGTTGCTGGTGGCATAGATAGCTATATTATTTGCTCTCGCAGACACCGAGCCTTCCAGAATTGCTTTAAGAGCGCCGAAATTATCATCGTCCTTAGCAAAGGAAAGATCGTCGATAAACAGTATGAATTTAAGAGGATTCTTACTTAAATTATCTATTATGACGGGAATTTCTCTCAGCTGATCCTTGCGTATTTCAATAATACGAAGTCCCATATCACGATACTCGTTTGCAATAGCCTTAATAGACGATGATTTTCCTGTTCCTGCGTCTCCGGTCAAAAGCACGTTCATAGCCGGCTTGCCTTTAATAAGTGCAAGGGTATTATCGATTATCATTTTACGCTGCTGCTCATAACCGATAAATTCCGAAAGCTTTATTTCATCGGGATATTTCACCGGAATAATATTACCGTCTTTAACAATAAACATATAATATTTTGCATAGATACCATAGCCGTACCGATCAATATTATCTACCCTATGCTTGTATTCTTCCCTGAAATCATATGAAGAATTATCCCAGTCGGGAAGAAATCCGTCATATTTTATATTATTTCTGACCTCTTCCGACGTCAATCCTGCAATTTCCTGCAATGAAGAAAGCTCACTTAAAAGGCATTCATGCATTTTATCGCTTATTTCAAGCTTATGAGCCTTTCTTATCATGTAAATATTTTCGTCCTCTAAAATAAGAGTCAGGATATATGAACTTAAATTATTATGGTGACGATAAAGATTTGATACGAAATCAGAATATGCCTTGATTTGTTCCGCTGTGTCATGATTAGAAAAGCTTTCAAAAAGTCTTTCAAGGCTTTGCATGGTTTTACAGCTTAAAATATCTCTGAATATAACCAGTGAATTAAGCTTGCACTGCAACTCGTAAAGTTCAGATTTCACGAAAAATCGCCTCCGTCATATCAGAGAAGCTCCAGAATTTTTTCTGTCACTTCTGTTGTTGAAAGTGTTTTTACGCCCGTATTTCCGGCTAAATCGGCTGTTCTGAATCCAAGCTCTAAGAACTTGTTTACGGCATTGTCAATAGCGTCGGCTTCCTTTTCAAGGTCGAAAGAATATCTGAGCATCATTGAAGCGGAAAGAATCGTTGCGATAGGGTTTGCAATATTCTGTCCAGCAATATCGGGAGCAGAACCGTGGATAGGCTCGTACATTCCTCTTTTGGTTGCTCCCAAAGACGCAGAAGGAAGCATGCCGATGGAGCCTGTAACCTGAGAAGCCTCGTCCGAAAGAATATCGCCGAACATATTTGAGGTTACAATAACGTCAAACTGAGCGGGATTTTTAACTATCTGCATAGCGGCGTTATCCACCAGCATATCAGTCAGAGTTACTTCCGGATAATCCTTTGCCATTTCATGAACTGTTTCTCTCCAGAGACGTGAGCTTTCCAGAACGTTTGATTTATCAATGCTGATAACATTTTTGTTTCTCTTCATTGCCGTTTCAAAGGCTACCTTTGCAATACGCTCGATTTCCATTTTGCTGTAGCATTCGGTATCGTAAGCTTCCTCGCCGTTTTCGCCATTTCTTCTTCCTCTTTCGCCGAAGTATATACCTCCTGTAAGCTCTCTTACTATCATAATATCAAAGCCTTTTTCGGCAATATCGGCTCTAAGAGGACTTGCTTCTTTTAATGCACTGTAAAGCTTTGCAGGGCGAAGATTTGTAAAAAGTCCCAGAGCTGCACGAATACCCAGAAGAGCCTTTTCAGGGCGGTTAGAGGGTGGCTGACTGTCCCATTTCGGACCGCCTACCGAACCTAATAACACGCTGTCACTGGCAAGGCAGCCTTCTACCGTTTCATCAGGAAGTGATTTACCTGTTTCGTCGATTGCCGCACCACCGATAAGATATGGCGTGAAATTAAATTTATGACCAAATTTTTCAGCCGTTTTTTTCAGTACATCAACGGCACTGTCAACGATTTCAGGACCTATACCGTCTCCTCTGAGTAAAGCTATGTTAAATTCCATTTCTTATGTCTCCTTAATTTATTATTTAAAGCTTCCGTTTTTAATAGATTCAACCAGTCCGCCATTAGTGATGATAGACTGGATAAATTCGGGGAATGCTTCTGTTTTAAATTCTTTTCCTGTGGTTTTATCGGTTATGATACCCTTATCGAGATCGGCTTCGACCTGATGACCCTCTTCGATTGCGTCAACAGCGTCCGGACATTCCAATATTGCAAGACCGATATTTATTGAATTTCTGTAAAAAATTCTTGCAAAGCTTTTGGCTATAACAAGAGAAATTCCGCTTTCCTTAATAGCAATAGGAGCATGTTCACGGGAAGAACCGCAGCCAAAATTAAAGCCAGCCACCATAATATCGCCCTTTTGTACTCTCTGTGCAAACGTCTTATCAAGATCTTCCATACAATGAGACGCAAGCTCTTTTTTGTCGCTGGTGTTTAAGTATCTTGCAGGAATTATAACATCGGTATCCACATTGTTGCCGTATTTTATAACCTTACCCTCAAATTTCATGTTACATTACCTCCTTTGGCTGAGATATTTTACCTGTTATTGCTGAAGCTGCCGCAACAGCAGGGCTTGCAAGATAAATTTCTGAATCTATATGACCCATTCTGCCCACAAAATTTCTGTTTGTTGTGGCAACAGCCCTTTCGCCCTGTGCAAGAATACCCATATAACCACCCAGACAAGGTCCGCAGGTAGGTGTTGAAACCACCGCTCCGGCTTCAATAAATATTTTTAAGTAGCCCTTTTCCATAGCTTCAAGATAAATTTTCTGTGTAGCCGGAATAATAATAGTTCTGACGTTTTTGGCAACCTTTTTACCCTGCATTATTTCAGCGGCTATTTGCAAATCTTCCAGTCTGCCGTTGGTGCATGAGCCGATCACTACCTGATCTATTTTTATATCGTCTATTTCGTCTACTGTGTGAGTGTTTTCAGGAAGATGAGGGAAAGAAACAGTAGGTTTGATCTCACTTAAATCTATAACGTAGGTTTCGTCATATTCGGCGTCCGCATCGGCGGCGTAAACCTTAGGTTCTCTTCCACTGTGTTCCTTTACATATTCAAGGGTTTTATCGTCTACTTCAAAAATACCGTTTTTAGCTCCTGCTTCGATAGCCATATTAGCCATGCAAAGACGATCGCTGACAGAAAGATTATGAAGTCCTTCACCAGTAAATTCCATAGAACGGTAAAGAGCGCCGTCAACCCCTATCATGCCTATAATGTGGAGAATAACGTCTTTTCCGGTAACATATTTGTTAAGACTGCCTTTGAGTTCAAATTTTATAGCGGAGGGTACTTTAAACCAGGCTTTTCCTGTTGCCATACCACAAGCCATATCGGTAGAGCCTACGCCTGTTGAAAATGCACCCAATGCGCCGTAGGTACAGGTATGAGAATCTGCGCCGATAACAGCGTCCCCTGAAACTACCAGACCTTTTTCAGGCAGAAGCGCATGCTCGATACCCATTTCACCAACATCAAAAAAGTTGGTAACTTCCTTTTCACCGCAAAAGTCACGGCACATTTTACATTGCTCAGCAGCTTTAATGTCCTTGTTAGGTGCAAAGTGATCCATTACCATAGTCACCTTGTCCTTGTCAAATACTCCATCTGCTCCAAGCTTGTTAAACTCCTTGATAGCTACAGGAGAAGTAATGTCATTTCCCAGAACTAAATCAAGGTTTACCAGAACAAGCTGTCCTGCTTCAACCTTGTCAAGTCCTGCATGTGCCGCAAGAATTTTCTGCGTCATTGTCATTCCCATTTTTATCATTCCTTTCTCTTACTTTTTTTGAAAATTTTTTCTTTCGCTCTTACTTAACTGGCAATTTCTTTTAAAAGCTCGAAAAACAACTATAAGAAAAATTGAAGATAAGAGCAAAAAAACTTTTATTTGACTGGTAAACTTTTTTAATGCTCGAAAAGTAGTTATATAGCTTCATACTCGCTTTTTAACATGGAAAAATATAATCTGCCTACATAGTCACCATTCATGTAAAAGAAATCACGCAATGTTCCCTCATATATAAAACCGCATTTTTCTATAACACGTTTAGACGGTATGTTGATAGTTTTTGTACAAATCTGAATTTTGTGCAAATTTATTTT
Organism: uncultured Ruminococcus sp.; assembly: GCA_947178195.1. Taxonomy (GTDB): domain Bacteria; phylum Bacillota; class Clostridia; order Oscillospirales; family Ruminococcaceae; genus Porcipelethomonas. The sequence goes on along the minus strand of CAMWXM010000049.1, from coordinate 1,041 downwards.
ATCGAATCCATATGCAATAACAGCTTTAGTTGCCTCGGTTGCAAAACCTTTGCATTGAAAATCAGAGCCAATGCAGTATTCAATTTCAGCAAAATGATTTTTACTATCCACAAGAAAATAAGCTATCTGACCTATACATTCGTTTGAATTTTTTTCAATAATTGCCCAGCGATAATAGTCATCTTTATCATAAGAGCTAATATATTTGTCAAGTAGTTCTTTCACAGCATCTTTGGTAGAATATACAGGTTCAGAATATAGAGACTGTATTTTCTCATCGGCAACCCAGTATTTCAGCATTGCCTCATTATCTGTATACTCAAATCTACGAAGTATTAATCTTTCCGTTTCTAATGTATTTGTGCCTGTATGTGTAAGCATTTTCATCATTCCCTTCAATTATATACTTCTTATTTTGCATATCTTTCATCTGACAGTAATTTTCCGTCTTTATCAGCCAAAACTGTTGTTATGATATCCAAAGATAAATTTCATAGTCGGAGTTGTCAAAGAATTGATAGACTCTGACGGATACCGTAGCATAATTTTCTTTACTGTATTGAAAGTGAGCAACTGTATTTCTATCATCATATTCTTCATAATTTTTTATTGTACCAGAAATATTGTTTTCCATAAAGTTCAGATAATCATCAGTTTTTAGTGTAAGCATTCGATCGCCATCCCAACCGTTATTTTCAGAATACTCTTCCAGTTTTATATCATCTGTAACTATAATTCCAAAGACATTTTCCATTTGGGCAATTCTTTCTTTATTAAAATCAGTATAGTAAGTTCCGCCAATAGACCATTCCAATAAAGCATACAAACCTACTATTCCAATTATAGAAATACAGAATATTGCAATAACTGTCTTAAAAATAAATTTTAATATGGATTTTTTATTCAAACAGGTGTTCTGCGAATCTTTATTCATAACTTTTATTTCCTTATAAAGCTTTTTCCAAATCCGAAATATAATGTAATTGTTGTTTTTAAATTGGTTACCATATCCAGCTTTGACTGGTCATATGCAATAAACTG
>CAMWXM010000048.1 GCA_947178195.1 uncultured Ruminococcus sp. | reverse complement strand
GAATTATCGTGTTCATAATTCTTGTTATTGTGACGAGAATCAAAATCGTACCTCAGGCTCAAGTCTATATAGTTGAAAGACTGGGTACGTTTTATGCGCAGTGGTCAACAGGTCCGCATTTTCTTATCCCCTTTATTGACAGAATTTCAAAAAAGGTATCCGTAAAGGAACAAGTAGTGGATTTTAAACCGTGGCAGGTTATTACCAAGGATAATGTTTCAATGCAGATAGACACAGTAGTATTTTTCCAGGTAACTGACGCTAAGCAATACGCATACGGCGTTGAAAGACCTATGTCGGCAATGGAAAATCTTACTGCAACTACACTTCGTAACATTATAGGTTCGATGGTGCTTGACGAAACGCTTACTTCACGTGACAATATCAACGAGCATATAACCACTATTCTTGATGAAGCAACCGACAGATGGGGTATCAAGGTAATTCGTGTGGAGCTTAAAAATATTCTGCCACCAAGAGAGATACAGGATTCGATGGAAAAGCAGATGAAGGCAGAACGTGAAAGCCGTGAAAAAATACTTCTTGCGGAAGGTGAAAAGAAATCTAAAATTCTTGTTGCCGAAGGCGAAAAGGAATCTCAGATACTTCGTGCCGAAGCTGCAAAGCAGACAGAAATTTTAAGAGCGGAAGCTGAAAAACAGGCAATGCTTTTGAAGGCAGAGGCTGTCAAGGAAAAGAAGCGTCTTGAATCAGAGGGCGACGCTGAAGCAATTAAAAACGTACAGAACGCAAAGGCCGAATCTCTTGAAAGATTAAATCAGGCTAATCCTTCCGAAAACGTACTGAAATACAAGGCTATTGATCTTTTCCCAAGAGTAGCAGAAGGAAACGCTACAAAAATCATCATTCCAAGCGAGCTTCAGGGAATCGCAGGTCTTGCCGCAGGAATAACAGAATCGGTCAAAGAAAAAAATATTTCAAAATAATAAAAATGGGGGCGGCGTCTACTGCCCCTTTTTATTATTAATAATTCATAGAATTACTAACAATCGCAAATATCATTGTACCACAAAAAATGCAGGAGTAAAGGACATCTCTAAAAAGAAAATTTTTACCTGCTTTTTCAGCAGGTATATTATTATAATAAAAAAGGCAAATAATTAATATACAAAAATAATGTCATAAATTATAATATTTATGATAACATTGCACAAAGATTGTGCATTAAATTGTAAACCACGAATTATCAGAAAGGAAGATATATTATGAGAAATTTCAATGGTTACATGCATGGTATAAATCTTGGAGGCTGGCTTTCTCAGAACGAGGACAATTCTGAAGAGCACTTCAATAGCTTCATTACCGAAAAAGATATTGCGTATATTTCTCAGCTGGGGCTTGACCATGTCCGTGTGCCGGTTGATTACATGATACTTGAAGAAGATGACGGCAGAATAAAGCCGGATGGATATAAATACCTTGACAAATGCCTTGAGTGGTGTCAGAAATATAATATCCGGCTTATTATTGATCTTCATAAGACATATGGATATTCCTTTGACCCCCTTGATGACAGTGATAAAACTATCTTTTTTTATGATAAGAAGCTTCAGGAGCGTTTTTATTCCACATGGCGTACAATTGCCATGAAATATGGGAAATACAGCGATATTGCTGCATTTGAATTGCTTAATGAAATTTTAAGTCCGGAGGTAGCAGAACCATGGAATGATATTGCTTTGCGTACAATAAAGGAGATTCGCAGCGTCGCACCGGATTCGTGGATAATTTTTGGAGGAACAAGATATAACAGTGTAATAAGTGTTCCTGAATTAGCCGATCCCCAGGACGATAAGGTCGTATATACATTTCACTGCTACGAACCATTAATCTTTACTCATCAGGGAGCTTATTGGGTAAAGAATATGCCTGCTGACTTCAGGATACAGTATCCTGAAAAAATTGAAGAATACCGTAAAAACAGTACTCATCTGCCGCAAGAGCTTGCCAATGCAGTTTTCGACAATGACTTAAACGAAATGTCTTCGTCTTTTTTTGAAACATTATTCTTGCCGGCTCTTAAAGCTGCTGAAGAACGCAATGTTCCGTTGTATTGCGGCGAATACGGCGTGATTGATAAGGCGGATAATGACTCTAAAATAAAATGGCTTTCAGATATCAGTAAGGTTTTTGATAAATATAATATCGGACGGGCATACTGGAATTATAAAGAAAAAGATTTTGGCGTTGTCGATATTAAAGATATGGATATCATAAAACAGTTGACACAAAAATTATAAGGGAATTTATTATAGGGTCTGAAAAGCGAAAATCCGACTATAATAACAGAAACAGCCAGTAGAAAAAGCCATACTTTTTTCTACTGGCTGAACTTTCTAATTTTCACAAGAGAGATTTTTAGAAACGCCATTAAGACAGTACTCTACTCATAAAGCACAGTCTGCTGCTTTATTTAACAGCTTCCTTGAGGGCTTCAACCTTGTCAGTTTTTTCCCAGGCAACGCCTAAATCCTCACGTCCCATATGGCCATAAGCCGCAAGTTTTCTGTACTGTGGCTTTCTGAGGTCAAGCATTTTTATAATAGCTGCCGGTCTGAGGTCAAAAATTTTGTCAACAGCCTCCGAAAGCTTATTTTCATCCACCTTACCTGTGCCGAAAGTATCAATAAGGATAGAAACCGGTTTAGCTACGCCGATTGCATAAGCAAGCTGAACCTCGCATTTATCTGCAAGACCTGCTGCAACAATATTTTTAGCTATATATCTTGCGGCATATGCGGCAGAACGGTCAACCTTTGTTGGGTCTTTGCCGGAGAATGCACCACCGCCATGGCGTGAATATCCGCCGTATGTATCAACGATTATTTTTCTGCCTGTAAGACCGCTGTCACCCTGAGGACCGCCAATTACAAAGCGTCCTGTCGGATTAATAAAAATTTTTGTATCTTCATCAATAAGCTCAGCCGGTACTACAGGATTTATAACATATTCCTTAATATCCTTTTTGATCTGGTCAAGTGAAATTTCAGCCGCATGCTGCGATGAAACTACAATCGCATCAATTCTTTTTGGTTTTCCGTCTTCATATTCAACAGTGACCTGAGTTTTGCCATCAGGACGAAGGTAGCGAAGAGTACCATCCTTTCTTACCTCTGAAAGCTTGAGTGCAAGCTTATGAGACAAGGAAATAGGCATAGGCATAAGCTCAGGAGTTTCGTTGCAGGCATAGCCGAACATAAGACCCTGGTCTCCTGCGCCGGTAGAATTATCATCGGCTTTGTCTCCTTCTTTAGATTCAAGAGCCTCGTTTACGCCCATTGCAATATCTCCGGACTGTTCGTCAATAGAAGTGATAATAGCGCATGTCTGACCGTCAAAGCCGTATTTAGCACGGTCGTAACCAATATCTACAATTACATCTCTTGCAATTTTCGGGATATCAACATAAGCCTTTGTGCTAATCTCGCCCATACAAAGCACCATACCTGTAGTACATGCCGTTTCGCATGCAACACGTGAATTAGGATCCTTTTCAAGAAGTGCGTCAAGGATCGCATCTGATATCTGGTCACAGATCTTGTCGGGATGACCTTCTGTTACAGATTCTGAAGTAAATAATCTTTTTACCATTTTTCTTTGCTGTCTTTATGACAGCCTCCTTTCGTAAATTTGCAGAAATCATTCACCTGTTGATCAGAACTATTTTTGCTATATGAAATAAAAATTTTCATCTCAGATACATGCAGAAATCGTCGGACCGATAATAAAAAAGCATTCAGATAAACATCCGAATGCTGTGATTTTTTAAATAAAAATCCTCATCTTTCGGATAAACCGCAGGAATTAGCACCTTTCTTGAATATTTCACAATTAGGTTGCCGGGCTTCACAGGACCTGTTTCCTCCACCACTCTTGATAAGGCGAATTTTTTCTATAGTTATTATACAATATCTGTCGCAATTTGTCAATACTCAAATTGTATTTTTTTAAAGCGTCCTAAAAAAATCTCTTTACATCATAATAAAATCATGTTATAATTTATAATGAAGAATTATTAATTGGAGGAAAACAGATTTGGCTAATGACAACATACGCAATTTTTGTATAATTGCTCATATAGACCACGGCAAATCAACTCTTGCTGACAGGATTCTCGAAAAGACCTATACCGTAGCTGAAAGGGACATGGAAGAACAACTTCTGGACAATATGGATATAGAAAGAGAAAGAGGCATTACCATTAAGGCGAGAGCGGTGCGGTTAAATTACAAGGCACAGGACGGAAATGAATATATATTTAATCTTATTGACACTCCAGGACATGTCGACTTTAACTATGAAGTTTCACGTTCTCTTGCAGCATGCGAAGGAGCGATTTTAATAGTTGATGCTTCACAGGGTATTGAAGCGCAGACTCTTGCCAACACATATCTTGCTATAGAGCATGACCTTGAGGTCGTACCGGTAATAAATAAAATCGACCTTCCTTCTGCCGACCCTGAAAGAGTATGCGAAGAAATAGAAAATGTTATCGGCATTCCCGCTATGGACGCTCCGAAAATTTCTGCAAAGGCAGGAATTAATATCGAAGAGGTACTTGAAAAAATCGTAACAGATATACCTGCGCCTCCGGTAGATACCCAGAAACCTCTTAAAGCGCTCATCTTTGACAGCTATTATGACGCATACAAGGGGGTCATAATATACGTAAGAATCAAGGAGGGTATGGTAAAAACTGGAGATACCATAAAATTAATGGCGACCGGCTCTGAATTTACCGTTGTTGAAGCCGGATATATGGACGCTGACAGTCATATAAATATGGGGGTACTGTCTGCCGGCGAGGTAGGATATATTTCCGCTTCCATTAAAAGTATCGGAGATACCCAGGTGGGCGATACGGTGACAAACGCCGAAAACCCATGCGATAAAGCGCTTCCCGGCTATCGTAAGGTAAACCCTATGGTATATTCGGGTATTTATCCTGCTGACGGCGCAAAATATGAGGATCTCCGTGAAGCTCTTGAAAAGCTCCAGTTGAACGATGCTTCATTGTCCTTTGAACCTGAAACCTCTATTGCTCTGGGTTTTGGTTTCAGATGCGGTTTTTTAGGACTTCTTCATATGGAAATAATTCAGGAACGTCTTGAAAGAGAATATAATCTCGATCTTATCACGACTGCACCATCGGTTATATTTAAGGTAACTCTCACAAACGGCGAAACATTATTTATAGATAACCCTACAAATTTCCCCGACCCGGGAACTATAGCCGAAGCCCAGGAGCCTATGGTAAAGGCTGAGATACTTTCTCCTTCTGATTTTGTGGGCAATATTATGGAGCTTTGTCAGGAGCGCAGAGGTGTATTCAAGGATATGAAATATCTTGATGAAACAAGAGTGGCTCTTCATTACCAGCTGCCTCTTAATGAAATTGTATACGACTTTTTTGACGCTCTCAAATCACGTACCAAAGGCTACGCTTCATTTGATTATGAAATGACAGGCTACAGCCCCTCAAAGCTTGTAAAGCTGGATATACTTTTAAACGGCGATATAGTTGACGCATTGTCATTTATCGTACATGCCGACAGCGCCTATGCACGTGGAAGAAAAATGGTCGAAAAATTAAAGATAAATATTCCGAGACAATTATTTGAAGTGCCTATCCAGGCGGCTATCGGCGGCAAGATAATTGCAAGAGAAACTGTAAAGGCTCTCAGAAAAGACGTTCTTGCAAAATGCTACGGCGGCGATATTACCCGAAAGAAAAAGCTTCTTGAAAAACAAAAAGAAGGTAAAAAAAGAATGCGCCAGTTAGGTACGGTAAACGTTCCTCAGGAAGCCTTTATGAGCGTACTAAAACTTGATGAATAGGGAGAAAAAATTATGAAGCATACCTGTCCTCACTGCGGTGAAAAAACCATTTCGCCGATAAAAAAAGCCTTTGCAGGCAATCCAAAGGCAAAAGGAACTGTTTGTCCAAATTGCGGAAAAAGAAGTACCAATGAATTGAAATCAGCCATATTTCACAATATTATAAACGCAATTGCCCTTGTGTTCTGCGTTTATGCCTATGTGAATCTCATTGCAATGGAAACGGCAATTTATATGGCAATTTCTATAGTTGGCGCATTTGTTATAACCCATCTGGTTGACGCTTTTTTCTTTAAGCTGGTACCGGCAATAAGACTTGATTTTGACTAATGTCTGTCGGAATATATATACACGTTCCATTCTGCGCAAAAAAATGCCCTTACTGTGATTTTTATTCATGCGGATATTCAAGACGTATTGCAGAAGATTATGCGGACGGTATTATAAGGGATATTGAAAATTTTCCCGATAAACCTACGGCGGATACCATTTACTTTGGTGGGGGTACTCCCTCTCTGATCCAGTCCGAGCTTATCGGCAAAATACTTCAAAGCATATATAAAAAATTTCCGATTAATTCCCCGGAAATTACTCTTGAAGTCAATCCATGTACTGTAGATAAAAATAAACTTTTGCTTTATAAGCAAATGGGCGTCAATAGACTTTCTATAGGTGCGCAGTCGACAAATGATGACGAACTTAAACTGTTAGGAAGAATTCATGATTCTGAAACCACCAGAAAAACAATACTGACTGCCGCAGATGCCGGATTTGATAATATTTCATGCGACCTTATGCTCGGTATTCCGGGACAGACTGTCGAAAGTCTTGAAAATTCAATATATAAATTATCAGATCTTCCTGTACGGCATATCTCAAGCTATATTCTCAAAATTGAAAAAGATACTCCCTTTGAAAATGAGAAAATTATTAAACAAATGCCCGATGATGATTTTGTTTCGGATATGTATTTGCATGCAGTTAAAATTTTAAACAATCTTAGCTTCGAGCAGTATGAAATTTCTAATTTTGCCCAAAAAGGCTACGATAGCAGACATAATTTAAAATACTGGCGATGTAATGAATATGTGGGATTCGGTCCTGCCGCTCATTCGTTTTATAATGGGCAACGCTATTGCTATCCTTCGGATTTGAGCAGCTTTATTAAATATCCGTTGGAAAAAATAATTACCGATTCTTCTCCGGCTGATGAAAATGAAAGAATAATGTTGGGACTGCGGCTTTCAGAAGGAATAGATTTAAAGGACTTTCCCGATAAAAAAAATTATATTCTTTCAAAAGCAGTTGCATTTGAAAAAGCCGGACTTATGATTAGTACAGCAGATAAATTAAGACTAACACCGGAAGGTTTTTTGCTTTCCAACAGCATAATTGCCGAAATTATAGCTTAATTTCAGCCAAAACTGTACAAAAATCGTATATAATGCGCATAGTTAAATAATAATAATAATAATAATCGGAGGAACAACAATGTTATTAATGATTGACACAGCTCCAGGCAAGGAATGACGGATTGCGTGGAGCAGTAATATATCTGCCGTCATACCTTGCCATTCCATATTAAAACAATACGATAAAGGAGCAAGGTATATTATGAAAACATTAAGAGAACTTAAATTTTTTATCATTCTTTGGGTCACTCAGTCATTTTCTTCATTAGGAAGCGCAATGACAAACTTTGCGCTTGTAATATGGCTTTACCAGAACAGCGGTTCTGCGCTGAAAACGGCGCTGCTGACCGTATGTTCCTATGCGCCGTATGTGATAATGAGCATTTTTGCAGGCGCTGTCAGTGATAAATGGAACAAAAAAACAATTATGCTTACCTGTGACAGCTTTGCCGCATTATGTACTGTCATAACTCTCATTTTGCTGAAAACAAATATGCTGGCGGTATGGCATTTGTATATTCTCAATGCACTGAACGGACTTATGAATTCAGTTCAGTCTCCAGCTTCCGATGTAGCAACAACGCTGCTCACACCAGAAAAGCACTATCAGAAAACAAGCGGAATGCGTTCTTTCTCAAATTCTCTTGTATCTATTCTGACGCCTGTATTTGCCACGGCAATAGTTTCTCTGGCAGGAATCGAAGCGGTAATTGCAATTGATCTGCTCACATTTTTCACAGCGTTTGTGGTACTGCTGCTTTTTATAAAAATCCCCGAAATACAGCAGGATTCGAATAACAAGGAAACACTTCTGCAATCCGCAAAAAGCGGACTTGTTTATCTGAAAACCAATAAAGGCATATTATGGCTGATTTTATTCTTATCAGCTATCAATCTTGTTGCTTCAATGTATGATACGGCTCTTCCTGCAATGGTACTATCCAAAAAGAACGAAACAGCATTAGGAAGCATAAGCACCTGTGTGGGAATCGCAACATTGCTGGGAAGTGTTTTGGCAACATTTTTGCCTGAACCCAAAAGCAGAATAAAAGTGCTTTGTAACTGCCTTCTTATTTCCATGAGTACGGAAAACTTTTTGCTTGCATTTGGTAATAATACTATTGTATGGTGTATCGGATCGATACTTGGCTGGCTGACGATCCCAATTATGAACGCAAATTACGATGTCATATTCCGCAATAACGTACCTAAAGAAATGCAGGGTCGTGTATATTCAGTCAGAAATACCCTTCAGTTTTTTACCATTCCGTTAGGTTATTTTCTCGGCGGTTTCCTGGTGGATAAAATATTTGAACCTTTTATGGGTATGACCGAAAATAAATTGCTGCACACGGTATTCGGTAGCGAAAAAGGTTCGGGCGCAGCTTTGCTGTTCTTTGTTATCGGAATAACAGGCGTTCTTATCTGCCTGATTTTCCGCAGAATAAAATATATCCGTGAGCTTGAATAAATTTAAGACAATATTATAAAACCTCCGTTTTCACAGACGGAGGTTTTATTTATATCAATACTTTATTTAGCTTTACTCTGATTCTTTCTTTTTTCAGCTATAAACCTTATCACCTGAAGTCCTGCAATAACCAATCCGCCAACAGCAAAGAAAATAATACTGAACGACTCAAAGTTCATTGGCGGCTGTGGATTATCCTTTATAGTTTCAGGTCCCATAACGACTGCGTAAAGCGAGCCTAACATAAGTCCGAGAATGGCATAAATTGTCTGAGAACGGAATTTTTCAAGCGAAAGCTTTACAAGCCTTATAACAAGAAGGATACCGATAATAATACCGACTCCGAAAAAGGATATCTCAACTATACTGCTGAAATCAAAATGAAGCAGATTTTTTATACCTGTCATTACCGGAATATATGTTCCGAAAATCAACAGAATCGTCGAGCCTGATATTCCCGGAAGCACCATAGCCGAAATACCCAGCATACCGGTAAGTAAAAACATAAGATAATTTAAAATATTAAATCCGCTTTCAATAGAAGTACCTCCACCCGAAGGATTAAATACAGTTATCAGAACAACAAGTCCCGCACCCAGAAGCGTGAATATCAGATTATAATATTTTCCTTTAATACTTGCAATTTCCTCTTTAATAATAAGCGGAATTGAAAAAATAATAAAGCCTAAAAACAGCGAGCTTATCTGATAAATATGCTCCTGAAAAACGCTGGTAAGCACCAGAACAGCCGAAACAAATCCGACTACCCAGCCTATTCCAAGCCTTACAAGAAATTTCAGTGCCTTAATTATTTTAGCCTTTCGTTCTGATTTAGGCGTACCGCCCGGAATAAAAGAATCGAGTGAACCGATAAAATCGTCATAAAATCCAAGCAGAAATGCTATAGTTCCTCCTGACACTCCCGGAACGCTGTCTGCAAGAGCCATCAGGAATCCGCATATATATATCATTTTAATTTATTTTCCTTTCATTTCAGGCAACGCCGTGCTTTGTAATATTTGTGTAGCGCCGCCGTTACAAAAACAGCGAAAGGCAAAGAGTCTTTCGCTGTAATTTCATCAGATTGCAGGAATAGTACCTGACAAATTATGAATTGTCTGATGCTGTTCCGGCGTAACAACAGGTTCGTTTTTCTTAATATTAACCTTATTGTAAATATCCATACCCGTACCGGCAGGTATAAGCTTACCGATAAGGACATTTTCTTTAAGTCCGACAAGATGGTCTACCTTACCTCTTATCGCAGCATCTGTAAGAGCCTTTGTGGTTTCCTGGAAAGACGCTGCAGACAGGAAGCTGTCGGAATTTGAAGAAGCCTTTGTAATACCCTGAAGTACAGGTTGAGTTGTAATAAATTCCAGATTTTCCTCGCCATTTTCCATTCTTTTCTTGATAGAATCGTTGATATTTTCAACTTCCTTTTTATCAATAAGCGTACCTGTCAGCAGATAACTGCTGCCCGCTTCGTCAACCTTTACCTTTCTGAGCATCTGGCGTACAATAACCTCTATATGCTTATCGTTAATATCAACACCCTGTAAGCGATAAACCTTCTGAACCTCGTGAATAATATAATCCTGAACTGCCTGAACATCAAGAATTTCAAGAATATCCGAAGGATAAACGTTACCCTCTGTAAGCTTAGTACCCTTTGTTATAACCTCATTTTCTTTTACTCTTATCTTGAAGTTATAAGGCACCATATAGCTTTCGGATTCATTTGTTTCATTATTTGTAACGATAACATTTCTTGTGGTCTTGATTTCTTCAATATGAACAACACCATCAATTCTCGAAAGAATAGCCGCACTCTTAGGACGTCTTGCTTCAAAAAGTTCCTCAACACGAGGTAGACCCTGAGTAATATCTTCCGCCGATGCAATACCGCCGGTATGGAAAGTTCTCATTGTAAGCTGAGTACCCGGTTCGCCGATAGACTGAGCAGCGATAACGCCTACCGCCTCGCCTACTCCTACAAGATTACCGTTTGCAAGGTTTGCGCCATAGCATTTAGCGCATACGCCATGCTTAGCCTTACACTGCAGTACAGAACGAATCCGGATTCTTTCCACTCCGCTTTCAAGAATTTTCTTGGCGTCAGCTTCTGAAATAAGCTTATCCTTTGACATAATGACCTCGCCTGTAGCAGAGTCTTTAAGGTCGTCTGTCAGATATCTGCCCACAAGTCTTTCAACAAGCGGTTCAATTATTTCGTTGCCATTTTTGATTTCATAAACCTCAATTCCATCATGAGTACCGCAATCAGGCTCGCAAATAATAACATCCTGTGAAACATCAACAAGACGTCTCGTAAGATAACCTGAGTCGGCAGTACGAAGAGCCGTATCCGCAAGACCCTTTCTCGCACCACGAGAAGAAATAAAATATTCCAGAATGTTAAGACCCTCACGGTAATTAGCTCTGATAGGAATCTCAATTGTAGTACCCGACGTATTGGCAATAAGTCCTCTCATTCCGGCAAGCTGTCTTATCTGGTTGATACTGCCTCGAGCACCCGAATCAGCCATCATAAAAATAGGATTATATCTGTCAAGACCGTTTTTAAGGGCAGTTGTTACACTGTCAGTAGCCTTATTCCAGACCTCGATAACCTTTTTGGATTTTTCCTCAGACGAAATATAGCCATAGTCATACTGTCTTGTAATAACGTCGATTTTTTTATCTGCGTCCGCAAGAATATCCTTCTTTTCTTTCGGGATAGTAGCGTCGCATACTGCGACCGTGATAGACGCCTTTGTGGAGTATTTAAATCCCAGAGATTTTATTCTGTCAAGTACTTCTGATGTGGTAGTCGTTCCATGAATTCTGATACATCTTTCAATAATATCAGAAAGCTGCTTTTTACCCACAAGGAACGCAACTTCCAGGTCAAACTGCTTATCAGAATTTGTTCTGTCAACATATCCCAGATTCTGAGGGATATTTTCATTAAAGATAAGCCGTCCGACCGTACAGTCAATAATTTTTGAAACGGTCTTATCCCCTATTTCTCTAGTGATTCTTACCTTTATCTTAGCATGAAGTGTAACGTCATGTTCGTTATAAGCCATAATAGCTTCATTAACATCTCTGAAAACCTTACCCTCGCCCTTTTCGCCGTCACGTTCCATAGTAAGGTAATAAGAACCCAATACCATATCTTGTGAAGGAACGGCAACAGGACAACCGTCTGAAGGCTTCAACAGGTTGTTTGCAGCAAGCATAAGGAATCTTGCTTCCGCCTGAGCCTCTGCCGAAAGAGGAAGATGCACAGCCATCTGGTCGCCGTCAAAGTCAGCGTTAAATGCCGTACAAACCAGCGGATGAAGCTTGATAGCACGACCCTCAACAAGGATCGGTTCAAAAGCCTGAATACCCAGTCTGTGAAGGGTAGGAGCACGGTTAAGCATAACCGGATGATCCTTAATAACGTTTTCCAGAGCGTCCCATACTTCTGTAGAAGCTCTGTCCACTAATTTTCTCGCACTTTTAATATTTGCCATCACTTTTGTATCCACAAGTCTTTTAAGAACAAATGGCTTGAAAAGCTCAAGAGCCATTTCCTTAGGAAGACCGCATTGATACATTTTAAGCTCAGGTCCTACAACGATAACCGAACGTCCCGAATAGTCAACACGCTTACCGAGAAGATTCTGACGGAAGCGTCCCTGTTTACCTTTAAGCATATCCGAAAGAGATTTAAGGGCACGGTTGTTAGGTCCGGTTACAGGTCTGCCGTGACGTCCGTTATCGATAAGGGCGTCGACTGCTTCCTGAAGCATTCTCTTTTCGTTTCTTATAATAATATCTGGCGCTTCAAGCTCAAGCATTCTCTGGAGACGGTTATTTCTGTTTATAACACGTCTGTAGAGGTCGTTAAGATCAGAGGTTGCATAACGTCCGCCGTCCAGCATTACCATAGGACGGATATCCGGCGGAATTACCGGAATTACGTTAAGTATCATCCATTCCGGCTTATTTCCAGACATTTTGAATGATTCTATTATTTCAAGTCTTTTTAAAAGCTTTATTTTTTTCTGTCCTGGAGGAAGACCTTTAAGCTCATTTTTAAGATCGTCCGAAGCGACTTCAAGGTTATTTCTCCATTCAACATCTATTTCCGAAAAAGCCTTGCATTCATCACAGTCGCATGTAAGCGGAGAATGAGTGCAGGTGATTTTTTTGCCATACATCGGAACTCTGCCCATATTTACCAGACGGTTTTTAAAAACGTCATATCTTTCCGGGTCATATTCCTGAAGGAGCAGCTGAATAGCCTCAGCGCCCATTCCGGCAGTAAACTCATCTCCGTATTTTTCTCTTGCGTCAAAATATTCCTTTTCGGAAAGAAGCTGTTTTTTGGTAAGCTCTCCGGTATTTCCCGGATCGAGAACGATATATTTTGTAAAATAAAGAATTTCTTCAAGACGCTTCTGAGAAATTTCAAGCACCTGACCGATTCTTGAAGGAGTTCCCTTAAAATACCAGATATGGGAAACAGGAGCGGCAAGCTCTATGTGTCCCATTCTCTCACGTCTTACCTTTGCTCTTGTAACTTCAACTCCGCAGCGGTCGCAGACCTTGCCCTTAAAACGGATTTTTTTGAATTTACCGCAATGACACTCCCAGTCCTTTGTAGGTCCGAATATCTTTTCGCAGAAAAGACCGTCTCTTTCAGGCTTCTGGGTTCTGTAATTTATCGTTTCAGGTCTTTCAACATTGCCGTAAGACCAGCTTCGTATCTGGTCGGGCGACGCAAGACCAATTTTTATTGAATCAAATGTATTGAATTCCAAACCGTTACCTCCTCGTTTTTACTGCGGCATATATGAGAACAACTTCTGAAAAAAGCTTAGATATCTTCCTCGTCCATAGAAAGATCAAAGCTGAACATATCATCCGATTCAGTATCCTCCGGAGCTTCAAGCTCATCAAGATCTTCCAGAATATCGTCATCCTCTTCAGCATCTTCAAGACTATAGCCTGCGTCTTCAATTTCTGTATCGCTGTATAAATCCGGCTGTGTTTCTTCATCAGCAAACGATACAGGCTGAGGTATAATATCGTCATCTTCATCAAATGACTGTTTAAGATCGATTTCCTCCTGATTTTCATCAAGAACCCTGACATCGAGACAGAGCGACTGCAATTCCTTTATAAGAACCTTAAATGATTCAGGAATACCTGGTTTAGGAACATTCTGTCCCTTAACTATCGACTCGTAAGTGTTTACACGTCCTACCGTATCATCTGACTTGACCGTCAGTATTTCCTGGAGAGTATAAGCAGCACCGTACGCTTCCAGCGCCCAAACTTCCATTTCTCCGAAACGCTGACCGCCGAACTGTGCCTTACCGCCCAGAGGCTGCTGAGTAACCAGCGAATAAGGTCCTACCGAACGTGCATGAATCTTATCGTCAACGAGATGGTGAAGCTTCAGATAGTACATATATCCTACTGTTACACGGTTATCGAACTGTTCTCCTGTACGTCCGTCGTAAAGAATAGTTTTTCCGTCCTCGTCCATTCCTGCTGCACGGAAGCAAGCTCTGATATCGTCCTCGTGAGCGCCGTCAAATACCGGCGTCATAACATGCCAACCTAAAGCCTTTGCAGCCATACCAAGATGAACCTCGAGAACCTGACCGATGTTCATACGTGAAGGTACGCCCAGAGGATTCAATAC
>CAMWXM010000047.1 GCA_947178195.1 uncultured Ruminococcus sp. | reverse complement strand
TCTTCATCACAGCCGAGAATACTTTCCCAATCAATACCCATTTATCTCACCCCCGTTTTCCATGATGTCAATGTGTGCCATATATGCTGTAAGGACTATATCCTCCAGCTTCTGTCTTGCTGCGGCGGTAATGGGGTGAACAATGTCACGGTAAACATCATTATCCTTTCGGCTGGGCATAGCTGCAAAAAGTCTGCCATGGCCCTGAATGATTCTTATGTCGTGTACTGCGAAACAATCGTCAATCGTTATGGAAACAATTGCTTTGAGACTGCTGTCCGCAAAAGTTCTGCGGATTTTAACGTCTGTAATTCTCAATATTGATGTTCCTCCTGTCAATTATTTTATATAGGGTTTACGGGCAAAACGCTGATAGGGACAGCACCTCCCATCATATAATCTCATCATGATCAACTCCTTTACAATATTTTCAAACGGTATTTATACCATTTAAAAACAACCCGGCGGGCGCCATGCGACCGCCAAAGCCTATGTTACGGTATTCTTCATAGGTCATCATCTCCTCGTAAATGTATTAACGTTATCCTGTAGGATATGTTTAAAAATATTCCGACGGCAGCCTTGCTGCCGTTTCTGAGAACATGCTTTTCTATTCTATTTAAAAGTTGAAAAAGATTTGTTTGAGTAGAAAAGCCAATAAAAAAGCTGACCGTTTATCAAAGCAGTCAGCTCCATATTACACGATATATTCGTTTGTCTTATTTCTTTTTGGACAACTTTTGGTCAACAAAGTTACAATAAGCTACAAAATATTGACCATAAGCAGAATAACTTTTGTGCTTAAAAATGGCTTAAATTCGCAGTTTTCAGAAAGTTACGTTATGTCACAAAAAGCAATTTGCTTTAGGACAAATAGCGGACAAATCGCATTTCTGCAAAAATTAAAACCCCGCAAACGCCGTAGAATAGGCATTTGCGGGGAAATGAAAAAGTGACCCGTACGGGAATCGAATCAAGCCGTTCGCATTTTACATCTTATCGCAATATGTCGAAAACGACTATATTACGCACATTAACGGTATTACACTTTTTAAGATTTAACGTAAAATATCGTAACTTATTGTAATAATAAGTCCCAAATAAGACCCATGCCATTGGATATTTCTGCATGAATGCCGCAAGAAATTGTGGCATTTAATTTTATAATTTGTAGAAAAATAAAAATGTATTCGTTATATCTAGATAGTTACTTGATTGCTAAATCACAATATAAATTGCAAACCATTTAAATATCAATAATTATAGTTGAGTTGTGTCACAGATTGATGGGAGCATTTACTAAATCAAAGGCGATTTTTTACAACGATTTGATACCCAAGGTTGCTTATATGAGTGCATGCGAGATTCCAAAAAAGTAGACAATTTATATCCGTAACTGGAAGATTGCATGTTACAGATTGCATTTTTCTTTGAAAACAGCTCTGTAGCTGACGGCTGTTGGAATGCTGTCCTAATTCATGAGGTTTATCCGATTTAGAGATATCCGATAAAAAAACAGTGGACTTTTCCGCTGATCTTCATTGCAATATTTCGAAGTTTGCGTTGAGTCGCTCCTCGGCATTGCATTATTTTAACTGTGTTAAGTATTGACATTTTTATCTTAGAAAATGCATTTGTGCAGTTTAAAATTCAGAATCTCATCTTTTTTATAAGATTAAATGAATTCGTATTCAACAATAAGTCCTGAAGTTTCAATGAATTTTGACAGACCGTCATCAATGAGTTTCTGTGAACAGCCTGATTCTATGTGGATGTAAAGATCATCCTTTGCTCTGCTACAAGCTACATAGTAAATACGCACAAATTCACTTGCTGCATCTTCTTCCAGCAATGTTGGATTGGAAAAAACTCTGTCGATTGTAATTTTATCAAACTTATTAGGTGATACACTAACTATTACTTTATCCCATTCCAAACCCTTTGCTTGATGTACTGTCATATATTTGCTATCTTCGGAAAAAACCTCTGTAAACAGATTATAAGATGTATTCCATCTAAGCATGGAAACATTTTCTATCAAATCCTCATGGTCTTGATCATCAAATATCTGTACAAAAAAATCACAACCGCCAATATATTCTCTTAAAACTGAATAATCATTCTCAATGATTTTTTCATTAAACATCTTTATTACTTCACAAGTACAACAGTCTGAATCAATATTACTAAACACATTTGATGCCAATTTATCTAGTTGAAAAATAATCTTTGGCGTTATTTTAGTCAGATCAATATCACTTACCAGTTTCAATGCATAAACAACATCTATGAATGAACCGGTAGAATGGCTTTTCCATAAGTTAAATATAAAACGAAATGCTCTAACCCAAGTAACATTATTGTGTTCGACAATTTCATCTCTCAATTGAATGGGAGTGTTATAATAACTATTATAGATTTTTTTCAGTAATTCTTTCTGTCCTGTGTCGATTCCTTCCATGTAGTTGAAAGCTGCAGCCCAGGTACGGGTTAATACAACACCGCCATTTGAAATAACCTTAGCAATAGTGTTCCTTATTTTTGGCGTATCACCGATGAGAAAGTGTATTTTCTTAGATTCTGTTTGGTTTTTAAATTCTTCACTTTTATAAATGCGGGCACTTTTCTGAATGACATTAGTGTCCGATTGCCTTAAAAAGTTGCAGAAATTAATAATGTTTTTAGAAGAGCGTCTGTTGTCGTTAATTAAGTATTCAACATCATTTTCAGCATCTATTTTAAAGCTATTTAAATCAGAAGGCTTAGCACCTTGAAAACTATAAATTGACTGCGCAATATCTCCAACAACACCTATAATAGAAGATTTTTGACCAATCATTTTAACTAGTAGCGTCTGAAGAGGATTTGTATCCTGAAACTCATCAACAAATATAAATGGAAACTTCACTCGTAGTGTATATAATGCAGTGGGATCATATTCAAGAATTCTATATCCAAAATACAGTATTTCATTATGGGTCAGTTTCCTTACAATTGACCACATATATTTTTTTAATGGAAGAAGATGTTCCGATTTAATTTTGCTAGATGGTTTGATACGATATGTGCGTTCCTCACCTTTAATAATCGAATTAACAAACGCATCATTGTCAACCTCAACATTGCCCATCATCTTCTTGCTATATCCAAATCCATCATTCTCAAACTTCTCTGGATTGGTGTTTTTAATGAATTGGAAGATTTCTTCTTTATCAATACCATGTAAAATTCCCAGTCCTTCTGTTTGTGATGAGATTTTTCCTTTTTGATTTACAGAAACATTGAAGTCTAATTTCATTAATGCAATAAGGTCGTGCTGAAAAGGTTTGATTATATGCTCTATAATAAATCCGTGAATTGTATGAGCTTCTACATAATCGGTATATCCTTCTAATCTTCTGATAATTTCATCAACAGCTGCATTTGTATAAGTAATACATAGCACTTTACGGATTTTGCTGTTGGTTATCAAGGAATTATTTGTAACAAGGTTTTTTACATTCTCAACAAGAAAATGTGTTTTTCCTGCACCAGGACCCGCGTAAACTTTTATGTGATTTGTTATTTTTTGGGCGGTTAGAATATCATCAGAATTTATTGTTTCAAAAGCCATTCTAATCCCTCCTTAATATACTCAGGAACTGTTATTTTTGTTTTCTGAGTTTCGTCAGTCATTTCATTATCTGTTAGAATTTGCAAGGCTATATCGCCCTTTCTATCTTTTGCATAATGTAAAAATAATTCTGCAAAAACTATTTTTTCGTAATTCTGAGCATTTTCTATGCTATTGTCTTTTCGATTGTTATAAGCGTCAAGATATTTTTTTATTACTTTTATAGACCGCCCATCTATATCGCTTTGATGGGCATCCCAATTAGAAAGATTAAATCCATATTTATCAAAAAAATCATTAAGACTATCACAGAGAACCTTTTTTAAAAACTTTGCGGATATGCCCGTTTTCATATTTGATAAAAAGAATTCATCTTCAAAAGTTCGTCCACCAATCATTTGGGTAGTAATGTAAAAATTATTTATGTTGAACCTTTTTTTCAATTTTAATATATGAGATGCTACCTCTACGTTATAATCACCTAAGCTTTTAAGACTACCATCTTCATCGATCCATTTAAAATCACGATCCGTAATGCATAAAACTTTTTTTAAAACTCTGTTTTCGTTAAATAATTCTACAAAATGTTCGAAATGCTTGCCTCCGATTTCAACAATGGAAATATGTTCATCTTCATATGGGCAATTACAAGCTTCCATGAACAATGGCATAAGGAGTTTTTCGGCAATCCCTTCAACCAATATAACCTTATTTGCAAATAGCATATCAGAACGTGTAACATCTAAAAATTTTGTAAGATGGGATTTCGCAACAGCTTTAGTATTTTCGCCGTTAACATCTTCAAATTGCTTTTTAAGACTCTGCTGAGAGCAGTCCGGAGGTGTAAGTGAACGATTATATTCAATCATAAACATATTATCTATCCCTGCAACAGCAGTTATATTGCTTGAGTGGGTCGTTACAAATATTTGTTGATTTAAGCTGTCTGAATTATCCAGATCACGCAAGTACTTGAAAAGTTTATATTGCATAGAGGGATGCAAATGTGCTTCAGGTTCTTCCAAGCACAGTATTTTGAAGTCTCTACCTTTTTGTATTTCTGTAAGCTTAATCAGCATATAAATATTAATCAAATTATTATAACCTAGGCCATTATGCTTAAGCGGCAAAGAATAGCCACTTTTGGTATCTTTTACCTCAGTTACATATGAATCTGATACAGAAAAGTTTGCTTTGACAGCCGATGAAATGGCAACATTGCCCTTTTCTAATCCGATCTCATTGTGTTCATTTTCAAATAAGCCTGAAAGTTTTGTTATCGAAGGACTAAGTATTTTCTCCAAATCAGCAGAAATATTCTTTTTCAGATTATCTATTTCCGATGCGTGAGATGAATCTTTCGTGAAAGCATCTATCTCACGACGGGTTTCTTTTCTCACTTCTTCACTGGTTCTTTCAGCTTCAATAAACCTAATATCAAAAACACTTGTAGCAGCCTTTTGATCAGATCTGGTGTCACTAATTCCGTTAGTATAGCACCAAGAGTAATGCTTATTAACAAAACGAGATAAGGCAATAATATAGTCATTGGAATCATTAATAGATTTAATTTCTTTTTTATATTCTTCTAAATACTTTGCATCTAAAGAATATACTGCTTTAATTGTAGCTGATATGTTATATTCATTTTTTTCATTTACTGTCATACGTTTCTGTGAGAATCCTCTAATACCAAGAAATGGCAATAAACGCACAATACTTTCGTCGCTCGTATTATCTTCAGAAATGATGTGAGAAATATAGTACTCAATAACTATTTTAGGAGCATCATTGACATAAAGCTTAGAAAAATGCAATAGATTATTTTTATTGAAGTCGTCAACTGAAATATTTGTTGGAGAATTAAGAAGGTTAATAGCATATAATAATCCTGTTTTTCCAGAGTTATTAGCGCCTATAATTACATTTAACCCCTTGTGAAACTCCATGGTGAAATCATTATAATTTCTATAGTTTTGAATATGTATTTTGCTAATATGCATAATTTAATCTTCCTCAATTCTATTCATTGTGTTGAAAATCCATCCAGAGTATTTGATATCTTTTAAGATTTTTTGGATAAAGTTTATAGCTACATGCATCATATTCGTAAGTAAATATAAATATTCTACCCCCAATACCCACCTCATATTGTTTTGTCATTTACACTATAGGATTTAACTAATTATTTCTTTATTGCATTTAAACAACGCTATCCCATCATCGTATTTTAGCCGCCCAGACTTGATTTCCTCGGCAAACAATAACAAATTAGCTGCTGTAATACATCCACCTTTATACCCTGTTCTTGTAGTTATAAGGTTTATTCTGTCCTTAAAACCACCGACAAATTGCGAAGAAACAAATGCAAATCCAAAATCATCGACTGTATCAGGGAATATCTCCCACCATTTATTTGGATTACGAGCTATATCACGGCTCTTATTTTCATCAATATACCGTATCATCTCATCAGCCTGTGACATAGGCAATGAATATCCCTTTGAGTAAGCCTTATTGTCGATAATCAGCCCTTTTTTATCTTTGTATATGCACACATCAGGCTTGCGGGTGTCACCGAGCCGTTTTCCGTCAAATCCTATGTAATTGAAGAGATCGGCGGTCATTATTTCAAAATCGCGGTTGCTGTCGCTGTCCCACGCCAGATCAATAAGTACAAGATACCTGTGGTCAATGGCGGTCAGCTTGCTGCGCAACTCATTTTTAACCACTGAATTATCGGATGCGGTAGCTGTAATAGCAGAGGATGGTATTGCAAGACCTATTACATAATCAGCAATTTTATAATCACTGCCGCGCTTGTCCACCTTAAGACCAATATTGATAATTCCTTCAATATCTTCTTCAATAACCTCGTCAGGCTCGTCTATCCCTTTTGTTTTTAGATACTTTGAGATAGCATTTACGGAATGATATCCATTTTGAAGATAATTGATTATATGTGTACGCCTATTTCTTATATAATTTTTATCGGGAGCTTTTGTGGAAAGCATTTCCCACGGAACAATCCTTTCAATGCGTTTGTGGCGGGATGCTCCTGTTATCTTTCTCAGAGCGGCAAGTCCTGTTGCTGTTATTTCATACGACTGTGATATTGTGTCGGTATATTCGTTTCCGCATACTGTTTCCTTAACAGACTTAGGCGTTTGGACAATCCATTTAAGCGTTTTAAGCCAACCGCATATTGTTCTTGCGTATTTGTCACTTGTTCCCTCGGTATCGCTTAAAATATCATTTCGCTTGTTCGGATTTTCATCAATCATCTGTAAGATATATCTCTGATGTATAGATGTAAAACCTGCTTCTGTCTTAAATCCCAGCTTTTGCCCTATCTCAAATTTGGTCATTCTGCCGTTTTCGGATAGCAGAATAAGCACTCTGACTACAGGAGGATTATGTCCGAAGGCTGTAAGCAATATATCCTTTTCTTCATCGCTGTCAAGCGCCGCATTTGCAAACCTTTCTCCCAATTCCGTAATTTTACAGGTATCATCATTACGGTTATAATCAATCAGACCAAGAGATACAGCCCAGCGAGCGTAGCTATCGGCAGGCCAGTCAGACTGATATTCCTTTCTCTGTCCCTTTAATGCAGCCTGAAAGATTCCTGTGCAGGGAGCAGTGGTGCGGGTTGTGCCATCAACATTACCTTTGCCCTTTAAATGCGTGTAAGGGATTACAATAGGATTTTTTGAAAGTTCATCAATAAAATCGGTTTTTCCGTATTTTTCAGGCACAAGGCGGGGTATTTTGTCATCAATAAGCAGCTTGTTCATTGGTGAACCGCTTACGAAAACACTTACGCAGTCCTTTAACGATGAAATTGTATATGCCTCTTGAACCCATCCGAAAGTACGGTCTGCCATATTTCATGCTCCTTTAATAGTTTGTTATTAAAACTTCCCGTGTTATATTAGATTTGTTTTTATTCTGATAATTGCAGTTGTTATAATTGCAGTTAATATTATGCATTTTATAATTATTGTCATTTACCCATTGCAATAAAGAATTATGCACAAAACCCTTGTGGTGTGAAACATTGCTTAAAGCAAATTTACCGCCGTTCTTGTTTACGCTGTCTAATAAATCAAAAAGTTGCATATCATCACTTTCCGACCAGCCTCGGAAACCTCTCTTGCCGTCATTGTAGCTTCCGCAGGTGAGAAGATATGGGGGATCGGCGTATAGGAAATCTCCGCTTTTAACATTATTTACGTCATAATTTATAAAATCAAAGCATTCAAAATCATAGCTATCAATTCTTTCTTTAAATTCAGTAAGGTTGCTGCGCATTACCGATGTAAATTCAGAGCGGTTTGTTCCGTGAGGATTATTATATTCGTGTTTGCTGTTAAATCTGAATTGATAATTGAAACTGTAACACATTAGCACATACAAATCCAGCGGATTACCTGATTGGTTATAATAATTCCTGAATTTTATATAACTGTTCTTATCAAATTTTGACAGCTTATAAGCAGCGATCTGCGTATCTATATAGTCAAGAAGATACTGAATATCATATCTTTGAAATGATTTATAAATGTCAATAATATAGTTGTTAATATCATTGCATACCGTATGGAGTGCCGAGGTGTTAATACTCACGTCAAGACCACCGCAGAATAAGTCTGTAAAGGTATTTATTTCATTTGGGAAATATCTTTCAATATCAGCAATTATCCTGTATTTGTTGCCGATGTAATTCATAGGTGATTTTAAATATTCCAAAGGTTAGCGCCTCCTTAAAAAGTATAGCTGTTCTTTCAGCCCCTTTTTATTATTCGGTATCTTGCTTTTATAACGCCGATAATCGTATTCATACAGTCTAAACTCATCGTTGACGCAATATTCCTTGCAGAGAGCAGTTAAATCAGCAGTTGACATCAAACCCTCGTTATTGTAAGAAATAATAATGTATCTGCTGTTACAGTCACGTATGAGGGTTTCAAATGCATTATTTACATTACCCTTTTGGCAAAAGTGACTTTTTTCGTTATTACCGTAATTCCTCATACCCGTAACGCCGTGAATATCAGGATAATCGTATCTTGCAATGGTTTCAAGAATATGATAATTAGGAAGATACTCTCGGCTGTTGTAGGGCGGATCAGCATACATCAAATCAAACTCTTCTTCGAGCAGTTCTGTATAATCCTTGTTGTAACAAATGTTCATTTTACCATTATCCGTTATAATAGGTTTTTCCAATGTCAAGGGATTCAGTGCCCGCTTATCCCAGAATTTAAGATACGCAGCATAAACACCGGTTATATTTGATATATAAGGAACAGCGTTTAAAAGTGATGACAGAAGATAATAATATCCGTTATCATCAATCAGTTTGCTTTTACGCCAGTTTTCTATGGTAATTCGGATCATGTCAATTTTAAGTGCATTTTCCTCCGTAAAATACATTCGCCCGCCAATGGGGGAATAGTTATTGTAAATAAAACAGTCTTTAGAATTTATGTTAGTATCTTCGATTTTCAAATCATTAAGATAATTAATGCAGTCTGCTTTTAGCGGGACATTATCAAAACAAGGTATATCAGATAATTCAACTGCGCTTTTAGATAAGACATAGCTGAAAAATAAAATGTCATTGCAGGATGTAAGATAAGATTTGTTTTTAAAGAAAGTTCCGACTGCACCGCTGCCTGAAAAAATGTCAAGTACGCTTTTGGGAACACCGATGTGAGTATGTATAACATCATCAATACATTCTAATATTAATGATTTTCCACCAATATACCGCATGGAAACCTCCCTAAAAAAGTGCAAAATAAATTATTTGTGCAGATGGCGTGCTCCAGCGGAGCTTTCGAGGATGAGAACTTTTATTTGGTGATAAGATTAGTTAGCGATTTTTTAATAATTACTAAATATACCCATTATAAATTATACATCAAAAAAAATGATATGTCAAGTGTTTTTTTTAGTTGTTTTTGTGCTATGATAATGCCATCAAATAAGATTTTTTTAAATTTAAACACAAGTCGGATTTATTATCAACCACCTTAATCTAAATATTTCAAATCGCCGAATTTTTATCTTTTTACGGTAAATCTAAAGCTTGTAATTTGTGCTTTGCGCAACGCAGGTTCTATATGCGATACATAGGTTTTGAGGGAAATATTAGAAAAATTGCCCAACCACTATATATTGTAGTGTATTAAAGAAGTGGGCATATAGCAGTTTGATTTATTCAGAAATTATTTGACAAGTTTAATTTAATATGATATAATAAGCAAAACGCATATTTAAACCTTTTACGAAAGGACAATACAATATGATAAATAACGGTTATGCTCCTATTGAACCATCGTCTAAGCAAATAGCCCAGATATCGGAAGATTTACCAATAGTAGCCGAAACTTATGAAAGGCAAGAACAAGAAGCGCAGGCACGAGATGCTGTTAATACATCATCTGATTATAATAAGAAAACAAGCGTACGAGGCATATCGAAAAGCATTTTTATCGAAATGAAACGAATTTTTCCGCAAGCCAAAAGCAACGCCGACTTAATGGAAGCCGTTGCATATATTTTCACAAGCGGAAAATGCGAGATATCGCCAAGAGCCATGGAGCTTGTAAAATCATATAAATCAGACAACGATATACGTTTACTCTCGGAACAGATTACATATTTGACAAGTGCTGTGCGTGATTTAGATGAGAGAATGTCTAATAATTTTAAAGACAGACATAACGGTTCAGCAGACCAATCTTAATATGCTTCGTAGACTTTGTTATTATGTTAAGACAGCTTTGAACAAGATAAAAGTGTTTATGGATAATTTAAGAAAAAAATATTCCTTGGCTTGGGTGCATGATCTTGCCAAGATTTTTTGTAAATGCAAAACATAATTGCGCTAAAATAGTATAAGATTGTTACAATCACAACATAATTTAGCTATATTTTACCAATACTTTTTATTCAATATCCAGTGTATATTTTTTGCTCAAATATTGTAACACTTTTATACCAAAATCGTTCCATTTATTGCTCTGTTTTATGTTAATTTCTTACACACAAAACAGATACACATTTTTTACACAAAAACAGTACAATAAATGCGCTTAAACAGTGCCAAAACAGTAACAAAATTGTAACACTTTTTTGCAGCATTACCTGCTATGACTGAAAATCAATATTTAAAACAGAATGTTTTCACTCTGAGAGCCGGAATTTGAACCCGATTTCACGTTCCGATTTTATCACACAGACTGACCCTAAGCGAGCCGCACTGTATCACACTAAAGTGAAATTCAACAGCAGATACTCCTATATCCGAGACAAAAATAAAGCTGTCATCGGCACCAATATTTGAAGTTGCATAGACCTAAAGCGAGCCTCAAACAGCTGCTGAAATATTACGGCAAAAAAATAAAAAATATCGTTTTCGACGGCTCACGCCAAGACCAAAGGACGCATTATTTTATTTGAGTATACTAAGTATACCGTGTGACATCGACCCTGGTTTCAAGTATACTTTGACAGCCTATAAACCGCTTAACATAGTGGGTGAGTATACTAAGTATACTTAGTATACTCAAAAATGAACCACTCGGTATACCGCCAGTATACCGTTATAACCGCGTAGCTACGCGGTTGCGCCGCTGCTGCTTCGGCTAACGCCTCGGAGACGCAGCTGAAGCGGGGAAGAGCATAAGGGGCGGTGTCACATTGCCTATTTTGCAATGTGGTCAGCATAGCTGACGCCGCTGTCTTACACTTACGCTCCAGCCACTTTTTTGTAAGACAAAAAAGCCCTTACAAGACCTCTGCGGAGTCTTGGTTCCGAACGGTAAAATGATTTTTTCGGAACTGCTCTTGCGTTGATCGGGACTGCTTTGACCTATCAGAAAATGAAATTTGATTCGGCTAAAATCATCAAATGAAATGTCACGCGGAACAGTTTCCTACAATGCCAGCGATATCACATCAATATGATTTTTTTCAGCCTTACAAAATCATTTTAGACTGTTATGTAAAAAATGTGCATTTTCAGTATTAAAATTGTGTATAAAAATACACAATAAATGTACATTTTTTGTTCGTTTTCAGCTCACTTTTTACTCATTTTTATATGCCTTAGATTTCATTTCATCCGAAAACAGCTACATAGTCAAATATAACGTAAAATAATTTACCACCATAATTCTTTTACTTAGAGCCATTCTGACAGTTTGAGCTATCCCGCTTTGTGAATTGCTTGTGTTCAGAAAACAGAAGCACAGTTAGTAATCTCAACAAGGCAGGCGATACCTTTTTTCTTGCTTTAGCATTTTTTAGAAAATTCAAAGTATTCTTCATTTTTAAATTTCTTAAATCCGCTATTAGTATAAAAAATGCTGTCCAGATTCACTTTTGTGATAACTGTATTATAGAATACCCCACTAGATTTCAGCACACGGTATATCTCAGACATTCCTAAGCTGGAATGTAAAAAAACAGTTCGCAAAAATTCTGTTCTTTTACTAAGTGCAGACTTTTTATAATAATTTATAATAATTACTTGACCTTATAAACGATATATTATAATAATTATTGATTATTATAATACACTATAGGGTAGTATAGATTTAATTGTACCTATCAAGCAGTTCAATAATGCTGTTAAGAATTATCATGCTTTCGCGGTCAAGTCCTGCAATTTTTTCAGTGAGAGCTTCACACGTTATATCGTCTTTTGGTGTTTCTGTACCTAATAAAATGTCATTGGGAGTAGTCTGCAAAACATCGCAAAGCTTCATTATAAGTTCAAGGCTTGGCGCACAGCGTCCTGTTTCGATATTGGAAATGTGCTTGTCATTTACTCCTATCTTTTCGGCAACCTCAAATTGCCGAAGACCCATCTCTTTTCGGCATTTGGCAATTCTTCTTCCGACTATGCTGTAATCTATAGACAATTTTTATCACCTCAATAATATGGTAACAGATTTATGGACAAATAAAAACCATTTGATACACAGAAAAACCACTTGACAGATTGAATTTGTTATGCTATAATAGAAAATAATGGATTTTTTCCATATTATAATGCATATTTTAAAAAATATGCCGAAATAAAACTGAAATAGGAGAGAAGTTATGAAAAAAACAACATCATTGACAATTGCGCTGACAATGTTATTATCATTGGCGGCGTGTTCTTCCGAGGACGGAAGCATGGCAGAAACAGTCTTTACCCCAACAGCGGCGGAAACGCAAACCATTAAGGACGAGACCGTGACAGAGACGGAAGCAGAGGAAACCACCGTCCGCGAGGAGACGACAACTGAGGAAACAACCACGGAGGCAGAACCCGAACCGGAAGAATCCGAACCGGAAGAATCCGAAGTTATGCGGGTGGTAAATGATATGATCTTGGAAAGAGGAAAGGATAACGTAAATACAATGCGGTACATCGACGACAACATAATTGTATGGATAAATGGTTTTTATGTTTGTCATTACAACATTAAGACGGAGGAGTTTAAAATTCTCTCAAATGAAGACTACTATCTCGGAGGTCCGGATCTTTGTGTGAAGGACGATAAAATTTGCATAAGATATACTTATGGTATCTATGTCTACGACCTGTCGGGCGAGCTTATTTCATATGTAAGCGTTGAGGATATTGATAATATGGCGGGACGCAGCTATAGCTATTCCGATGAAATAGAATATATGTATTTACTGGATGACGGAAGTATCATCATACATATCAGAAGTCTGGACTATGACGGTAGACCGGATAACTTTGACGGCATTTTATCCACGAATCTTTCGTCCTTTACCGAGATTGAGTTTCCGGTCTATTCCATAGACCTTGGGCATGGTGTTATGTATGACTGCCGCTTCGGTGGAATCCGTAATATTTGCGGAAACAAGGCTTATATTTATTATTATGACGATCATAACCGTGACGTAAATATGATTTTGGATATTGAAACATGGGAGCTTTCCGAACCGGAAGAGGCTGACAATGAATTTTATGATGAATATCAGGGTCCCTTTGTTGGCAAATATTATTTACACTGGTATTATTGCAACCAAGTCTTTAATACCGAAACAAGGGAACTTACATATATTAACAAAAAATCCTTTAACAATGCTTTTATTACCGATAAAGCTTTTTACTATGTTAAGGATAAAAAGCTCTACAAATTCATATCCGAGGAGGAAAGCGAGCTGATTTACGAGGGTAGTTACATTTCCTGTGTTTCCGAGGATTATCTTCTTGTTCATGACGATTTGGGAATATTCTTTGTAAACAGACAAACAGGTGAAGAAAAGAAAATTGAGATAGAATAGTAAAATGAAAAACTCCTAACCCTTGCCGATGACGGCGGGGATTGAGGGCTTTTTTGGTACTTGTCTTGCCTTGGAATGCTGATTAAAAATGATAAATGCCCCTGTCGGTACAAACCGACAGGGGCATGGTATTTGGGATGTGTTGGATATTTGACGGTTATTATTAAATGATTGAGTAATGATGATGCATATGCTAAATTTGGCCTTTTTGTAAGTTAAGGATAAGAGAACATAGTTATTGGGTTTTAATCCGGCGAACAAAACATAATTTTATCAAATCCCGAAAAGCATTCATTTACTGATGGGACGGCAGTCGGGTTGCCGTCGGGGTGTATATAAAGCAGATTTAATCAAATTCCGTTAATATATTTACAAGGAGCTGATAATCTATGAAAAATCAAGACAGACCGGAGGTGACGAACTATGACACCCGATAGTTTTTTTATGATAATATAGATAGTGCAAATCCACTTAGCTATTTGCGTTTTTATGTGTTTATGAAAAAATCTGTAACCTAAGCTTTGGCGGTCGCATGGCGCCCGCCGGGTTGTTTTTAAATGGTATAAAACCATTTTAAATTTATGGAAGGAGATGATCACAACGAAATCAGGTAAAAGGAGGTGCTTTCTGTATTAGCATTTTTTCCGCAAGTCCCTATATCAAAATAATTGACAGGAGGAACGTCAACAGTGAAAATTACAGACGTTAAAAT
>CAMWXM010000046.1 GCA_947178195.1 uncultured Ruminococcus sp. | reverse complement strand
GCATTACAAGCTAAAAATTCATTCATTACATTATTACTGCAAACAAAAAAAGCCTGCAAAGACTCTTAAATCTTTGCAAGCTATTTAGGACTATGCCGTCAGTTCTTTGGTATCGCAAATCCGACATCCCTTGTCAAGGCCTTTTGACATATTTTTCTGTTTTGCACAGGAAATTCTTTTTTTGCGACGGGGGTAGGTTGTGCATTTATGACGTTTCACTGTGATACGAGGGATTGCAGGCTGATTATGAGTTTTTATTGTTCTGTTCAATAAGCATACGCTTCATAAGGCAAAGATCAAATACGTTCAACCTGTCATCTTTACATAGATCTACTGATTTCCAGTTGGCAAGCTTTACATCTGGTACAGCTAATAGCCATTTCTGAAGAAGAACAACATCTGCAACGTTGAACGAACCGTCCATGTTGACATCGCCTTGCGCAGGAGTAAAATTAAAGTGGATTGTTGCAGAAGTTAGATATTCATTTCCGCTGGAAGGAATGGATATTTCTTTCCATTCTGATTCACTGCCCATATAGTAAACATCAGTTAATCCTGAACAATCATAAAATGCATACCTTTCAACGGTTTTTACGGAATTTGGAATTATAATGCTTGTTAATCCTTTACATTCTCTAAATGCGCCACCTTCTATTTCAGTATAATAAATGTGGTGATAAAAAATGAGAAAAAAATATAAAATAACAATAGAAAATGCAGAAGAAATCAAGAACTACAGAAAACAGATCAAGGACAAAAATACAGATCGAAGCGATAACCATGATTTTCCGATCTTTGGCGCACCTGCAAGAATTTATAACCCCTGTGCAATCAGATTGTCACAAACTCGATTGGCTTGTACACAGTCGTCATGATCTCCTCGCAGGACTTTGAATCAAATTTCTTCATTTTATCAGTCCTCCTATTAAATTTTCGGTCTTTTTATTCTGATTTACTTGCAGATACATTGATGAAAGCTATGTAAATAAAACAAAAGCCCGCACACATTTCAGCTTCACGATTTATACAAAAGGATACAATTATCCCTTTAGTACTTTAATCGTGCCTGAAAATATGTACGAGCTTTGTGCTCTGATAAACTATGTATATATAAATTAAATAAACGGCACCTATATTAAATTGTCTTATTATGTCGAACTTCATTAGAATATCATGCCAATTCACTTTTGTCAATAAGAAAATGAAATTTTTTCAAAAAATTATTTGATTAGTCGATTAATAATAATTTTTTGAAAAGAAAACACCGCTCTGCTATTAGGTCGATACTCATATAGAAGTTTTACAACTACTATATTGAAAGACCTATACAGCGTGCTATAACAAAGAAAGACAGATACTTCCCAAGAGGTATCTGTCTTTCTTTGCTTTCAGTATTAATTATTTTCCGAGTTATATCGTTTTATCGCTTCTTGATAGTCTCTGATAAATCTTTCTCTGACTGATAACGGAAATAAAATCTCCGCCTCTGCTCCAAAGGAGAAAAAATAATTTCTTATCTGCTGATGAGAGCAATCAAACGTAAGGTCGTAAAACTTCTTGCTGTTTTCTTCAATTTTTTTCGGTTCAGTTATGGGGATAGGTCTTTGATGTGATATTCTTTTCAGAAACAAGTTTTCGTAACCGTATTCACTAAGTCTCACAACCGTTTTTTCTATATCTTTTTTGGTGAGATTTCTCATCATATAGGCACTGCCAAACTTCTCACGTATATCCTTTGCCGTATTGATATCCTTAGACGAGAGGATTGATTCCTTGTGTCTTGATTTACAATCCTTTATACGACTCAGTTTGAAGGAGTGACACATGAATTCATCTTCACTTCTTTTAAGTCTTGAAAAACCAATAAGATAATAAGATCGTGTATTTTCATCGACCTCAATACTGTAAGGCTTCACCTCATACTCATTTCCGGAGAACAAACTTACCAAAAAAAGTTCGTTTTTTGCAATCAGTTCAATGGTAGTTTGATATTGCATATAACAATATATTTTTTCGCGTTCTGATAATTGTAGTTGCGTAAATTGTTCTAATATAAAAGTTATAACTGTACGTTTCTTAAAATCCTTGTGTGATACAAAATCAAACTCTAGCATTTTATCTGTCAGTAATTTCGTGAAGCTTATGCGGTCGTCTTTGAAGTAGTCATCACGATTTGCATGTTTCAAACGCTCCGTAACATTAGCTTCAAACTGATTTATAAAGTGCTCCTGAGCATAGCACATATAGTTTATAAGTATTCTACAAATAAAATTATTCCCGAATCTATCAGTATACTTTTCCTCAAATCTGATATAGTCACGCTGTAGCTGTCGGAAGGTGTAGTAGGTCATAT
This sequence comes from uncultured Ruminococcus sp., assembly GCA_947178195.1. Classification (GTDB taxonomy): domain Bacteria; phylum Bacillota; class Clostridia; order Oscillospirales; family Ruminococcaceae; genus Porcipelethomonas. The sequence continues at coordinate 12,517 of CAMWXM010000046.1, read as the reverse complement.
CATAACGTGACAGGGCGTTTACTTCAATCGTTTCACTCATACATGAATCCTCCTGTTTTTTTGATTGTCAGTTTTATACTGACAATATTATAAACCAAAGCAAGATATTATGTCAATAGTTTTCTTAATAGCTGACAAAAATTAATTTGTCTGTCGATTGAGTTTAAAAAATATATATGCTATAATAATCTTGTAATCAAAAGTCACCACTCAACAGAACCATATTTAAGGAGAAATCACTATGAAAAAGTTGTCGATCATTTATGATGTAACCGCTCTGTGTCCTTGGAACTGCAACATCTGTTGTATGGGGGCAACAAGTGACAAGACTTGTAAAAACAGTGAGCTGACGCAAGCGCAGAAGCTCGATGTTGTCCGTCAGGTCAAGGAGCTTTCTGAGAATGGTTATGATATCCGCATTGACCTCTCAGGCGGCGAACTATTCACGGACACTCCTGCTCATGTCGAACTGCTTTCTGAGCTTTCCTCTGCACTTGGCAGAAATAAGGTAGGCGTAAGCTGCTCAGGCTATGGCATTACTGATAAGATCGCCGAGTTTCTCGGTAAGACGGTACACGATGTAGAGATGACGATGGATGTTGTTCCGTATCGTCCCTACAAGCTCCGCCCTGTCGGTTACAGCGTGGCTGCCGCAAAAGCAGTTCCGCTGCTCAAGGCGGCAGGATGTGAAGTTGGTCTTCAGACTGTAGCAAGCTCCTACAACAGTAATTATGCTGACGCACTTGCTGTGTTCGCCTGGGCTTGTGCCAACGGTGTGGACAACTGGAGTATTCTTCGCTTCTTCCCGTCAGGCAGAGGTGCTGCGTACCCCGAAGCTGCTATGACCGATGCCGAGTGCGAGGCGTACGTCCACATGGTTTTGGCAATGACTGACAGCCTTCATGCCGATCATAAGCCCGAGGTAGATTTTCACTACCTGATGCCGGGACACAAGAAGCATACCGATGTATGCCGCTGTGTAAGACATTCCATAGGCATACTGCCAAATGGTGATGTCGTTTCCTGTTTTTGGGCACTGGACAGCTCTACAGGCGCAGTTGACCCGAAGTTTCTTCTTGGCAACGTTAAGGATAACTCCCTGCTGGAGATCTTGAACGGCGAGAGGGCACGCTACTGGTCTGACTGCGAGCACTGCTGTGAGCTGTCGGATAAACCTGTGATCTATTCTGAAAGGAGTGACGTTTATGATGTTTTATCTGCTTAGTCTTGTAACGGGAGTGTTGGAGTGCGGCTGGATAGCTTTCGGAGTTGTCCACTCGTTTCCGCTGTGGAAAATACTCTGCTACCCTCTTGCATACCACATCGGCAATCTTTTCCCAAAGCCGTTTTCTTTGAGCCGCAGATATCTTTCGATGATGTCAGCTTTATCGTTTATTACAGGCAGTCTCACATTTGCAAAGCAACTTCCGGAAAGTGCTGTGTTTGTGCTGATCTGCATATCACTGTTTCTGCTTTCAGCCGTTATCCAGTCTGTGAGAAGCGATCTGAAGAGTGACGGAAACAAGTTTGTAAAGCGTATCTTCCGTGTAGGCGGATTTGCGCTTGCCCCGCTTGCCGCTCTTATTACGTCTGTAATACTGGTACTTGCATCTCTGATCGCATTTTATGGCCTGAAAAACTATACCGGTGATAACAACGTCAGCCGTATGCACCAACAGAATGGATATTCAGCCGTTATGATCTTTCACCAGCTCCACTACTTCTTCTATGCACACATTACGCTGGCAGCCATGAGCCTTTTGATAGTTCGCAAATTTTCTTCTGTGGGTGTGCTGATAGGCGCGCTGCTGTTCTGTGGCACATGGGTGACGTATATGTCCGTTGAGCCTATAGTATCCAAGCTGACAGAAAGGGTACTTCCAGTGTTCTATGTCGGACATATCGGAATCAGTCTGCTTCTGTTCACCATGAGTTTTGTTACCGTCAATTCGCTGTTCATCTTACTTTGGCTCGTAACGGGCTTCGGAGGCGGTGTGGTCTACACCATCTCTGCGAGGGCGAAGGCTGACGGCAGCTATCATAAGGACTCCATGACGATCTCCGAGAACATCGGTCATACGCTGGGGCTTCTTTCGACAGCGACTGTCGCAGCAATTTTCCCGACACAGTCACCGCAGATCATGCTGGTATTCGGCTCTGTGAGTGCAATGCTCGCAGTAATTTCCATGTCTCTTATGATAAGAAAGGAGAATTATTATGAAAATATCCACAGTAAAGGCTAAATCTATTCTCGTCAAGTCGAACCTTCCCGCCTCGGACTATGTGGCGAATCCCTATGCAGGCTGCGTTCACAACTGCCGCTATTGCTATGCTTCGTTTATGAAGCGATTCACAGGTCACGGCGAGGACTGGGGAACATTCCTTGATGTCAAGGATTACGATTCGGACAACATTCCGAGGTTGCTGAAAGGCAAGACGGTACTGCTCTCATCTGTTACCGATCCCTACAATCCCTATGAGATGAAGTATCGCAAAAGCCGCGAGGTTTTAGAGCGGCTGAGCGATACTGAGGCTCATGTAGAGATACTAAGTAAATCCGATCTAATGGTAAAAGATATCGACCTGCTGAAGCGTATCCCCGATTTGTCGGTGGGCATATCTCTGAACACTCTTGATGACGATTTCCGCAGAGATATGGAGCCGGGCGCACCGTCTGTACAGCGCAGACTGAAAGCTCTCGAAGCGCTGCACGCCGAGGGAATAACGACATATCTTTTCATCTCACCCATATTTCCCTACATCACCGATATCCGTGCGATCATGGAAGCTGCAAATGACAGTGTGGACAAGATCTGTTTCGAGAACTTGAATCTCAGAGGCTCGGCAAAGGGTGAGATAATCGGGTACATCGCTGAGAAATATCCGCAGTATCTCGACGGCTACAAACTTATCTACAATAAGGGTGATCTGTTCTATTGGGAGCAGATTAAAGCCGATGTTGAGGCTATGTCAGAGCAGTACAGCATACCGCTCGTGAACTACTTCTATCACGCTAAGATCAAAAAGGGAGGAAAGAAAAATGATTGATTTTATGAGAAAACAGCTTGATAATCCCCTTATCGCTTCGTCCTGCATCGCTACCGAAAGCACTGCAAATGTCCTCCGTCTTGCAGAAAACGGTGTGCAGGGTGCGATACTCAAATCCTGTGCTGATTATCAGCGCGGTAAAGTCGAGGGAAAGCGTCAGTTTGCAGTTGACAGCAAAAGCTACACCTATGCCTCCTCACCCTTCGAGAGGGAGATATTGACCCTTGACGAATGTCTTGAACTCATGAGAGATATCCGTCTGCAGACAGATATCCTGCTGATACCTAGCTTCACAGCTTCGAGTTTGTTCGCTGATGATTGGACACCTGCCTGCCGTCAACTTGAGCAGGCAGGTGCAGACGGAATTCAGCTGGACTTTTTCTACATGGGTTGCATCATCGGAAGGGATGGTCTGACCGACAGCATCGTCTATCTGCTGAAGGAGCTTGTCTCCGCAGTCAGCATACCCATCATGCCTAAGCTGAACGTCAATCTTCCAAAAGACTACATAATTCCGCTACTTGTCAAGGCCGGAGTAGAGTATGTGTCGCTGCTCGATTCAGTTCGTTCGCCCTATCTTGAAGAGGAGAACGGTAAGTATCGCATAAGCAGCCGTCTCGACACCGATACTACCTCATGCTTCGGCAGTTGGCAGCTTCCTCTTACACTCAGCTATACCTATACCGCAGCGCAAAGCGGTTTAAAGGTGTGTGCAGGCGGTGGCATCACCTGTTCTGACGATGTAAAAAAGCTGCTTGTCGCAGGAGCTGCTATGGTACAGTCGGCAACGTTTTTGACTAAATATCCTGAGAAAGGATGTGATCTGATTCTCTGATACTAATCTCAAATCAAATCTACATTATAATTTCAATATTTTTTAAAAGTCCTGAAAAGCAACTTAAAACTAAAAGTTTTTGATCAAACTTTTTTCAAAAAGTTTGTAGGGGCAAGGGGCAAAGCCCCTGTCGCTGTCCGCAGACAGCGAAATTTCTTGCCGTATGCGTGACCAACGTGAATACCCTTGTGGTACTTCCGCATAGGGTGAATTCCCAAACGCTCCAGTGGAGCGTTTGGGAAGAGGGGCATGCCCTGCAAGAGAGGGCTGCCCCTTCCCTTAAGTTAAAAAATACTATCATTATTTGAGATTAGTATGAAATAGGAACAGCCGTACATCATAAAGAATATGCGCGGTTGTTGTTTATTCAAGATAATTGTTCTATAATCATATCGGAACATTCATTGGCGTCTTTTAACAGATAATAATGCTGTGAAGGACTGGGCGTGATCATGGCATGGAACAACGGATTACGGATATTTTTGATAATTTTAAAGCAATTTTCCCATTGACTATAAGACTCCTGATTGAATCTGACCTTAATTCCTTGGTCCCAGTATTCCTGTATCAGGGAGAGCTTTACTGAAATGGTCAATGCATCTGCAACACTTGCGGAGGGGTCATATCTCCGGGCTGAATCTAAATACTTCTCAAGATTAGAACGGCTTGATTTTGAGGATTTTGGATTTTTTGGGGATATCCTTGTAAACCCTTCAACACTGGACGGCACATTGCGGTTATTCAGGAAGTCATCCTCCCAATTGCTGCCGGGATACAAAGCCGACCATATTCTGGGCATTTCCGTTTTGAGCATTTCTCTGATCGCAATTTCAGCACCTATGATTCTGCTATAGATCGTACTGATCTCGTTGTGATACAGCTTGTTCTTTGCCCATGAGGTAAAGTCATCTGAAAACACAACATAATCTCCATTCTGTTTCTGACGGAGATATCCCCGACAGCATAATTTCTTGACTGCTGCTTCACGGAAAGAATCCTCAGAATCAGGCTCAATACGAATCGACGAGATATCCATAATGATCTGCACCAATTCATCCCATGAGCCATCGTCTTTCATGCGATTCAGAAATTCTTTATAGTGGCGCTGATAATTTGTCTGAAAGCTCTGCATCATAAAAACATCTTCAACATGCGGCTGTGGCTTGTTATTAATCGCAGCAGAAGCAAGGCGGTTGCCTAATCCAGCCAGAAATGTGGGACAAAAACCAGTATATTCCTCTACCTTTTCCCGTTCTGTCTCATCCAGCTCAATGCCATACTGCCTGGATAAGATATTGTAATACTCTGCCATATCCTGATTTCTGTCAAATGCACACACATGTATTTCTGTAAACACATTGTGAAAACATGAATTGCCATAGCTGTCCATCTCAATGACTTCAAGGGGCCTGCGAGAAACGAGAAGATAGAATCCGGGCAATTGGACGGAATCACGCAATCCCTCAAAATAATTGATCTTGTTTTGCCAGACCACTTTTGCCGCATCAAACTCATCGATCACGAGAAGAAACTGCTGGTTGACTTCGCTGAAATGTTCGAGCAATTCCTTGTAATTCAATGCGATCTCGTTTTCATTCAGTAAGTTGTTTGTTCCAAGGTTAATATTGCATGTATCTTCACATATTCTTTTTACTTTCGCATCAATATGCTCCGATTCCCGCAATATCATTTTCATGATGAGCTGTATCAGATCCGGCCAAGTATTTTGTCCCAGAGACACGATCACGCAGACCGCAGTCGGATCTATCTCCTTCACTTTATTCCGTAGCTCATGCACAAGAGAAGATTTTCCCATGCGGTTTAATCCCACCACAGAGTAGGTACCATTGCCGTTGGATTCATTCCATGCCTGCATCAGGTCAGAAAGTATCGCACGTCTTCCGATGAACGAATCGCCGTGTACAATTTTACCTTCCTGAAATATATTCCTCTTTACTGTAGCATTATTCGTTACCATACTCTGCACCTCCACGTCGTAATATCCATTCACGGCACAATGGTATCTTTATGCGGAATTTGTTCTGAAAGCCTTCCTGTGTTTCGATTACCTGCCGTTTTACCAGACGCTCCAGAATCTCACGCATTTCCTCAGATGGAATGTTACGATCCTTTAGGATATCGTTCGAGATAGTGGCATATTCATCAAACTCATTCCAAGGTATTACATTCGATGTAACCTTCTTGGAATTATGTCTTGCGATCAAGCCAAGCACCAGTTTGATTTTTTCCGTCCATTCAAGCTTGCCGGCATCTACATACTGCGGCTCCAGCAATTCCTGTTTGAATTCATAATTCTGCATATATTTTTCAGCCAGGAAATCATCCAACAGGCTGCCTGCCAGTTTGTATATTTTGTTATTATTCATCCAGTCAACGAGCTTTGCGCAGATATCCATAAGAAGGAAGGGGCTTCCGGCAGTGAACCGATACAGCTTTTCTGCTGATTCAGGATCAATACGTTCTTCTCCGATTGGTTCGGTAACCATTTTGTAGGAAGCATCCTTTTCCAGGAATGTGACCCATTCTCTCTGGAAGGAGGAGAACTCATTCACATAGCTGTCAATAAACTCAACCATATTGTCCTGACCCGCAACGACCAGAGTGATAAAGGAATCAGAAACAATGCCCTTCCATATTTCCATAAAATTGCTGGGCAGCTTTTTGTTCTTGATCGCCGCATTAAAATAGGTGAACTCGTCGATAATGATTACGATGCGGAATCCGTTGCATATATCGTCAACCTTTGCCACAGTTTTGAATCTGTCCAGAAAAGCATTGAAAATGAGCTGGTGATTCTGTGAATTTACAAAATCATTTGAGCTTGGGAAAAATGCTTCCTGATTCTTTTCCTCATATTGTTTGATTTTGTTAGCCAGTTCCAAAATTGACTCGGATTCATGTTCTCTGATAAAGTTCTTGACACCCAGTATAATCAGATAGTAAAGACTTTGCAAAGTCATATTGACATTGAGAGCCTGCAATTCTTCCTCACTCATTCTGTCGGCATCACCTGAGTTTGAGATGGAGCGAGCACTGCTACCAAGATTGACAACAATGGTATGCTGCATATCTCTTATGATTTTCTTTTCCAGATGGTACAGGATACTGGTTTTTCCTGAACGTCTCTGACCATACAGGACAATACCGTTCCCACCCTTCAGAACATTGTTGCCGTCATCATTTTTAATTGAAATCGCATCGAACAGTTTTTGAATCAAACTGTCACGTCCGAAAAACATGTTCTTGTCTCTTACGGTTTGCTGCTGTGCGTATTGGCGATACTTGTTCGGAATCTTTTCTACCTCACGGAATGTGATGGTATAATTGAAACACTTGGTACAAGATTTGCTCTCATTGATGTAATTCGTAAAAACATCATAGTCATATTCGATCTTCACACAGATGTCCACCTGGCTGATGCTCGGATTATCTAGGCGAAATGTCAGGGATTGGCTGTATTTCTTGCCTTCATCCACATTCTGTGCCATAGGGATCTGAGAGGTGTATGTTACACCGTTTGTGATGGTATCAATGATCAATGTAAGATTTCTTGCCTGAACAGAGGGGGCATGATTATGAAATTCAAGGGGCAGGATAAATTCTTTACTATCCATCAGACCAAGATTCACTTGAAGGCTTCCAACAGGCTCAACATTCGGCACATGAGACATAACCTCAGCAAGCATGGAGAGCACGAAGCTGTTCATAATGCTAAGCACGTCTGCAAAGATACTGTACAGGATAAATGTCGGCTCTTTCTGCAGCTGTTCTTCCAAGTCGTTCAGTTTGTTTTTGCTTTGATTCAGCAAGTTCTGCTTCATTGCCGTCTGCGTATTGCTGTCAGTATCCACTAAATACCGGACTACCTCCAACACCTTATCGAAATAGTTGCATTCATTTTCAGATAAAATGAATTTATCGAAGCTGTCCAAAGCCTGGAGTAACTCATCCCAATGCTTGGATTCAGCCTTGCTGCGAATATCACTTTTGTTTCTGTTCAGCCATATCTGAAATTCCTTGCTTCCAGAACTGAGCAACGTATACATTTTTTCATTTTCGTTGAAGTTAACATTCAGCATCCTGAGGATCTTCTGCAAAGCGTCTGTAAAATCACCAGCGTCATGACGTGATTCAAGGATTTCACATAATTTTTTGATCTGTTCTTTTTCGTCCTCCAGTTCATTGATCTCCATATCACTCAGCAGGAACAGAATATCACTGATCATCAGCAGATGGTTTGTACCTTTGAGATCGGATTTTACGGATGGCTTGAGACTTTTCATCATTTTCTTCATTGATTCCATTGAGCCAAAATGAGAATTGATATATGCATTGAACAGATCCTGCTTTCTATCCAAGACGCTCATTTTATACTGCTGCATTCTGTAAAACAGGTTCACACGGATATCCACGCCGGATTGCTGTATCGTATTTCTTGACATGATCTGCAAAGCACGGGAAACATTATCTCTCAGTGATATTTCAATTTTGACCTTTTCCTCTTCTGTGACCTGCTGAATCAGCCATTTCTGGATTTTTGCAATGGCAATTGCAGCATTCGGATTATTCTTCAAATCGCTTCTTTTATCGTACTGGATAAGGCTCTGGATATAATTGTTCGCAATATTCACAGAGCACTCACTGGACCATGGATCGAAATCAGACGGCACCTCCCTCACGGAAATAGAGCCGAACGAAAAACTGTTGATCAGCTTTTCGATATACGGTGTAATCGCCACCTCTGTATCAAACTGAAATGACAATTCAGATTCTCTATCCTCTACATTATCCTGGATACTCTCTTCAGTTGCAAATGTACGATTAAGAATTTTGGTTACTTCTTCGACATGAATACCTGATTTCAGCAAGTCGTTTGCATGTAAGTCGGCCTTGGTATAATCCCGTAACATATAATAGGCAACAGCAATGAGGAAAATTGAATCCGTTTTCTGTGTTGAAGATTTCATATAACTTTTGTATTTGAATAATCTGTTCATTGTCACAACGACATCGGAATATTGTTTGCAGCGATATTGAACCTGACCTAAAAAGTACAAATTATGAGCAATATAGGCACCATCTGAGCTTGTTGATATCGCATAATTCAAGAGGGAGATCAATTCATTATCACTCGATCTTGTTCGTTGCAAAAGTTGAATTTTATGCTTAACATACTTATCGTAAGGGAAACTATCACGTTCTCTTTCTAACAATTCTAACGCATGAAAAGGTCTGTTTGTAGTTGCAAATTCTTGTAATGCTGCAGAAGGTGATTTATAACGAAGAATATCTAAGATCTCATCATCAATCTCCTTGTCCTCCGGTTTACGCAAGCTGACGTCAATGGTTTGAGTTGTAAGATATGATCCAATACTTTCGGCTGCCTGTATCTTTACTGCCCTTTTATCAACATTATCATTCAGACCTTCAGTCAGCTCACAATTAACTTTTAAACCCATGATCTTATCAGAAATAGGCTTCAGCTGCTCTTCTAAATCACTGAAATGAAAATACACACCTCTTTGGCTGGTACCATACTCTTTGTGAATAAAACCAAAGTTAGCTTTTAAACTATTAATATAACCACTATATGTCTTTCCGTCCGGATTTAGAGTTAACTTTTCTTCTGATCTATTCTTGCATGTTTTGATGGCTATATTTATACCTTTTTTTTGTAAATATTCCTCTATGTTTTCAGCTGGCTCTACATTGTCAGCTATATCGTTATAGCTTTCTTGACCTGGATTAAGTTTATAAACTACTTTTAATCCAAGTACAGCCTTAGGAGTAGCTGAAATCAGATTTGCAAGCTCTTCTGAGGTAATATTGTTGGAATTGAACTTCACGCCAGTACTGCTATTTTTTTCTTTGCCTATATAACCATGAGTAGTCCAAGCTTTTATAATATAGCCGGTATGGACATTCTCTTCCCATGTAGTTAAATCAGCCTTCCGATCTACAACTAATTCGTTAGCATGCTTAAGTGCTATTACATCTTCAATATCATAGTGCTCAGAAATTGACTGTTTTAAAAGCAGATCAAGCAAATCCTTAATATTAATATCTGTGTGGTTAGGCTTCAATGAAATCCATTCGCTCTCGTTCGAAACATAATTTGATAACACAAAAAGCAATCCTAGGTATACTATTTCTTTATCTTCCTCTGAAAGATTATTGTAGTCGATTAATTTAATTGTTTCTGCACAAATTCTTCCATAATGCATTGAATGACATAACGCCATAAATGAAGCAAATACATCTTTTCCACAATCAGTTCCAGAAACGATCCATTTACGAAAAATTTCAAGCAGATATTTCTCTTTATCGCTTTTACATTGAGATGCATAATATGCTGCATTTTGATAGTCACCCGCTATTTCAAGGTGAAAAGAGGCATTATCATAATCGTTGTCTAAGGCAAAGACTTCTCCAAGCATCATATGATATTCAACGCAATCAAGCTCTTGGGGCAACAGTTCTAGTTTACGGATAATCTTTTCTATCTTTTCTGAAAGGACATGATTTTTTTGAGCATCTTTAATCATATTTTGGACTCTAGACCATTCTTTTTCAAGTAGTGTATTATGTATTGCATTCTTCAATTGACTACTGCGGTCTATAAAAGAAAAATCGCGTAACCATATTATTCTTTTTGCATCTTCTAAGGCGGGAAGCAGCTTGCTTAGTGACATTGAACTATCAGTATCGTTTGGGGTAGTCATAGTATCTGAAGGATTTATAGATTTACCACTTACTGATTCCGAATTGACTTTAGATTTTGATTCAAATGATAATAAACTTTCTTCTACATCAAAGGTCATACTTTCTATGGCAGCATATTGATAAGTAGCGGGCTTACCATTGGACAAAACCTTGACAGAATCTGAGAAACACTTAATAAATTGAAGAGGAGACGAACATATTCCGTTGCTTGTTATTATAAAGGGTGATTTTTCAAAGCCTTCAATTGTCTCTATAAATTCTTCTCGTGTCATTCAAGTACCTCCATTAATAAAGCTTGAATACTGATGAAAACGGTAAAATGAGTAAATATACTATGAGATTTTCTACTTTGAAACATGATTGCAAGATATATTGATTATTATTATGTGAGAATCGATTATTGATATGAGCATAAGTGAAGTTGAAAATATCATAATAGTACTCTCTATTTATTATACTCCTTTTTCCATATTTCGTCAAGATAATGGTGATAGAATTCACGCAAATCAATTTTCACCAATAACCCTCAAAATGGAATAGGAATCAATTAAACAATCAAGCATAATTTTTGAAATAGCTTTTTTAGATTTCGTTCTTGATTTGAAAAGTTTAATAAGATTAATCGCAGATTTACGAAACATATTGAGATGCTGTTGAAGAACTTTATCTTCTATCAAGCACCAATCCTCTTCAAAATGCACATCAAGAAGCCAGTGCATTGATTCTACAGCCCATTCCATACGAGCGTGATGAAGCAGCTGTTCCGGTGACATTGGACGACTTGAAATATAATAATGCCACTCATTGGATTTTCCTTTTTTCTATTCAAACTCAGTATGAATAGCACCGATACAGCAAAGATTTTTCCATTCCTGCTTTTGCTCAAGCCATTGGATTTCAGAACTAACATATGCTGTTCTTGTTTCAATTCTTCCGCAATTCTTTTCAGTTTTTGATATGGATTCCATTGTATTCTGAATCATTTCATCCTGTACAAAATCTTCTATATCTTTTTTCAAATTAGGATGGTTATCTTTTACGCAAAGAAGATAGTCTGCCTCTTTTTTGATTATGATTTCTGCTGTTTCTTTCTGACAGTTCAAGGCATCTGCAACCACCATATGTCCTTTGATATTCAGTGTTTTCAGCAATTCCTGCACTGCCGGAATTTCATTGCTTTTATCATCTGTACTTCGCTGTGCCAGTGTCAGTCCAAGTTCAGAAATCTGAGTGCTTATGATATGAAGAGGGCTTTCAATTTTTTCTATTCTGTTTGTAGAGCATATTGTTTTTTCATCAAGAGAAATAGTCAGATCCTTTGCATTTTCAGGCATGAATGAATACACCCAATTTGTAAAGCATTGATTGAGTGTTTCTGTCTTTATCATTTTCAGCATACACAAAATCCAATAATAGTATGGCACATGATTGATTCTGAATTTCTCCTTTAAAAACTCACTTACCCTGTCATTTGCTGCCCACTGGTGTATTTGACTGACATTTTTGAGTCCGCACATACTGCCAAGTATCGCTATTGTAATCACTTCCGGTATCCTGCAAAAATATCCGTTGTATTCTTCCTCTGTTTCTACTTCTTCAAAGTATTCTGTTATTCCGTTATTTTTCATATTTTTATTATATCATATCCTGTCATGTTTTGAAAATTGATTTGCGTGCATAAAAAAGTATACCTATGAAAAAATTCAGATGTCAACGGAGATGATTCTGCCAATAGCGCAGTCCAAGAGGAAGGAAGTCCGTGCCGCACAATTTAAACTTGAAGATAACTGAACACAGGAGGAATTATGTCTGTTTCAATTTACGATATTGCTTATTTGCTTACTCATATACACATCTCCTAGACCCCGAGCCCTCTCTACATCTCGTATG
>CAMWXM010000045.1 GCA_947178195.1 uncultured Ruminococcus sp. | reverse complement strand
TATTTAGATGGTGCAGGATATTTATTTTTTGCTATGAAAAAATATAACGATTTGATGGACGAGAGAAAAGACTTGCTTGAAAAATTGGAATTTGATACGGATAAAGGAATTTTTTCAATTAAAGAATTAAGCCAAAAAGTAGAAGAATATAAAGTATTAAAATTGAAAATGCCCTACTACCTACTTGAAAATAGATATTATAAAAATCGTTATTTATATGAATATATATGCATTGCATATTTGAGAAAAAATTATTCTTTGCGTGTAGATTTCATTAAACAATGCATTGTTATTTTAAAAAAAGACAATGACATTCCGGAAGGATATGAAGAAATTTTTCCCGCTAACTTTTTTATTAATACTCTTGAAGAAAATTGTTCTTATCTGACAGAACGCGAACTTTATTCTCGTATTGCGTGTAATGCAAATCATAGTTTGTCACAATTTATTATAAAAAATGGGAAAAAGCTGTATAATCATATGCCTGGAATTTTTTATGAAATGCTGAGGATTTTAGCAGAAGATGATGGCAATGAACTTATAATTCATATGAATAAAATTTTAGATAATTTACGCAACTTTCCGGGTGATTTAATTGAAGTGCCAGCAGATCTTTCGCTTTCAGAAAAAGATTTATGTGATTGATGTTAGAAAGTGCTACTACATTTAAATTTAAAGATTTTAATGGAGTTGTACATATAGAATATAATAACTTAGAGGTATACATCAACAGCCCAATATGGAACTACAAACGTGATGTATCTAATTACAATACGGTACTATTTGCAAACTCGCTACTGTTCTTCAATGCATACCAGAAAACATTGTTGACAAAGCGCAAAAACAGATAATAAAAACCTCCTTTAATAACGTTTGAAGGAGGTTTTTGTGTTTTGCGTGTCAGGCAACAATATAATGATAATTTTTACTACCAAAAAAATACATAATTTGAGTTATTTTTTAGTTGCTTGTATGGTTGCATAAAAAATTTGCTTGATTTTTATTAGTTTTGCTGTTGGATAATGTTTGGAATAAGGAATTACATATAAAGAAAATACTTATATCATTGATGTTCATATGAATTAGCCCATGTCGAGATGATATCGGCAATTCTTTACCAGCTTACAAAGAACCTTACTCCCGAGCAGATAAAAGCCAGTGGATTTGACACATATTTTGTAGATCACACAACGGGTATTTACCCTATTGCCGCATCAGGAACTCCGTTCACAGCTGCATATTTCCAATCCAAAGGTGATCCCATTACAGATCTGGTTGAAGATATGGCAGCGGAGCAAAAAGCACGTACAACATATGATAATATACTTCGTCTTGCCGACGACCCTGATGTACGTGATCCGATCAAATTTTTACGTGAAAGAGAAGTTGTTCATTTTCAGCGTTTTGGCGAAGGACTGCGCATAACGCAGGACAATCTGAACTCAAAGAATTTTTATGCATGTAACCCGTCATTTGATAAAAGATGCGGAAAGAAATGCAAAGGATAGCTTGATTCGTAAATCAAAGATGTGAATAAAATAAGGCTGCCTTTTATTGGAAGCAGCCTTATTTTTATATAATTTTTCCGTGGTATTTATTTTTCTGGATAAATTTGTCTGCGCAACATAAGACAAAAGTCAAATACATTTACCTTTTTGTCTTTATTTACATCGGCAATTCTAAACTGTTCAGCATTAAATATTTCATATTTTACCAGATATTTTTGCAGCAAAACTATGTCCTGAACATTTTCTTCATCATCGCCATTAAGATCGCAGATCGATTTTTCCTCCATTATCCTATCTGTAACTATTACACTATAATTTACACAGTATGCAGACTGTCCGTTAGCCCCTAATGTTATGTCCTCTCCGGCTTTAAAATTTTTGTAGTAAAGCTCAAAGGCGACGTTGTTGCTGCATAGAGCAAAAATGCCGGTATTATTCCAATCTCCAAGCCACGGTGGAACAGTGGAAACCCTGTCGTCGAGAAGAATAAATACGGTTATATCTTCAGCGGCAGTAAAAACGGCTATATCAGATTGAGCATTTTTTGCGTCGCATGGGGTCTGGATAAGTTCGCTACCATAAAGCTCTTCGGGCATTTCCGTAAAGGTAAAGTCACGGTCGCCGAAAATCTTTTCACCTGCCTGCAAGTTACTGCTTATAGCCCATGAGGCTGACGTTGCCTGACCGAGAGGTTTGAGGTTTTTAACAAGCCTGCCGTTTAAAGGAATGCTTTCCTTGCTGAATACAAATTTATCAATGTTTAAAAGGAAGCCTTCTCCACCGGTGAATTTAAGATACAGATTATGAATACCGCTTATATTGCCCACATTATAGGAAAGCTCCTGCCATGTCTGAAATCCTCCCGTACCGTCAAAATGCACTACTGCTAGCGGAGTGTCACCTATTTTATCAAGATGTATTTCAATATCCGACTTGTTTCCAGCAAGCTTTGCCTTAATACTCTTAGCTCCGTCCTCAAAATCAACATTGTTAAAAGCAATATAGTCGCCGTTTTCTATATATCCTACATTCTGTCCGCCGTCAGCGCAATCTTCAGTTTTAACGCCGCTCTGGTCGCTGAAGTCCTCGGCCTCAATATTTTCAAATGCGGATATAGTTTTGATCTCTTTTACAGGAGAAGGTGTTACAACTCCTTCGGGGAATGAATCGACCGTCAGATCGTTTATATAATATTCAATATTTGTATATCCTTGTCCACAGTAATCGCCGTTTGTATCGCTGGGATCGCTAGGGTTTAATCCTCTTGCAAGTTCCCATTCATCTGGCATACCATCGTTGTCACTATCCTTAATAGTTTTTTCGGTAACGGCAGAGGGATAGTTGTAGGTCACATCGCACTGTATTTTATATTTATCCAGATTGGTTTTCTGACTGCTGTCTGCGTCATCATAAGCCGCAGTACCGCTCAGATATCCGGTACCGGTTCTTGTTTCCTCAGCGCACTGTTTATCAATATCGGTTCTCAGTTCCGGTGAAATACCGTTTCCTGCAAAGGAAATAACGTGATCGTAAGATTTCTCAGCCGATTCGCAGGTAAGAGCCGTTGAAACATTTTCGCCGCCGACTACCGTTTCAAAAGCCGAACTGCTTTTTATGCCGTCTTTAGTAATACCAAGTCCGTCTTTTACCGAAATACCGTTCCAGTTATCTGATGTTACTTGGTCGTATATGGAATTGTCTTTATTCAGCATTCGGTTGCCGTTAAGATAAATTTTAAAATTTTCAGGCTTTGTACTGCTGTCAACACTAACATAATGCTTGCCGCCAGTAGTACCGTTACCCATTTTCAGCGTATTATTTACATAATTAAGATGGCCGATAGTGCCGTAAGCGGTCTGATACGCCCAGTCGTATATGATATTATTTGTGAAATCAGCGGTCTGAGTTCCCTCGACTTTTCCTCTGAAATTACGTGAAACATTATGTATAATGAGATTATGATCAAAGGTGCTGTAACCCTTTCCCATCATCATTCCGAATCCGTGAATACCCTTGCTATGTCCGCCCCAGGAATCCGCAGGACCAATAACCGAATACTGAACGGTATAGTATTGATTATTTGAATAAAGTCCCCATTGTTCATCGGTAGTCCAGCCCATAGAGCAATGGTCGATTATTGAATTTGAACCCTTTGCGCCGCCCCAGGCATCATTGCCGCTGGAGGTAGCCTTATACGGACCAGGACGTGAGCTTACATAGCGACAGATAATATTATCTCCGCTCATACCCATTTTATAATTTTTCAGGGTGATTCCCGAACCACCAGGAGCGGTCTGTCCGGCAATAGTAATATTACTCTGGACGAGAATATTGCTTTTAAGCTCGATAGTTCCGCTTACATCAAATACTACAATACGGTTGGATTTACTGACTGCGTCACGGAAAGAGCCTGCGCCGCTGTCATTTAAATTTGTAACATGAACGACTTCGCCGCCACGTCCGCCGGTAGCGTATTTTCCGCCGCCTACCGCACCCGGAAAAGCAATGACCTGATTTGCTGCATTTACCTCAGGCTTTGTCTGAGCCGATGCAAATGAAACTGAAAAAGCGGTCAGAAGGCTCATCAGAAATGCGCTGCATCTTTTTATTTTTTTATTCATGGTTATCATATCCCCCTGTCAAACAATTAAATCAACATCGTTTTGGATGATATTATCTCACACATATACATATTTATTATATCATATTTCTTATGTTTGGACAATTGACATTTTCATCAATGTTTGTTGACTGCTTATGTGCAATCTAACGGGAATAAATTTGAAATATATTTCATATAATCAAACATGATGTAATATTGCGGCTTTATTGCCAGAGACAGAATAAAGGCAACACCACACAATCTTTGTACGGTATTACCTAAAAGTAAAAAAGGAGAAGAAAAAATGGCAGTTGAAGAAAAAATTCAGAAAAACACTCATAATATCATAATGGAAAACCGTGAAAATCTCACTCTTTCGGGAGTGACGGATGTTGACAGCTTTGATGAACGCTGTATAGTACTTTACACTCAGCTGGGGGAGCTTGTCATAAGAGGACGAGATCTGCATATAAACTCCATGAGTGTTGAGACAGGCGATATGACTATTGACGGAGAAATATGGTCGCTGAATTACGGCGATAAGGATAAAAAAGGAGCGACATCATTTTTAGGAAAATTGTTTCGTTAGGCGGTGATACTGAATGGAAGACCTTGAAAGCTTTTTCACAAGCGGACAGCAGATGAATTTATTTATTATGTCCTGTCTTTTCGGAGTTCCAATAGGAATCGTTTTTGACATTTTCCGCACCCTGCGTATCATAATACCCCATGGAAAAATTGCCGTATTGATAGAGGATATTTTATTTTTTTTGCTTTACGGCATTTTTATTATGTGCTTTACCGTTACTGCTGCACGAAGCGAATTCCGTTTTTATTATTGTTTAGGGAATTTATTGGGATTTATTTTGTATTTTACTACTGCAGGCAGCATTGTGACTAAATTTTTACGGAAAATTATTGAGAAGATAAGAGAACTTTTACGACCAATTGTGAAAAAGTTTGTACTGATATGTGGAAAAATTCTAAAAAAATTTGTTAGAAGTCTCCAAAATATTAAATTTAAGAAAAAAAATAATAAAACCCCCTTGATTGATGACGCTGATTTGTTGTATAATAGTAATATAAAAAAAACTAAGAACAAGAGAAAGAATGTGAAAAAGATTGGCGTCATCAAAATTAAAAAAACTTAAAAAGAAAGGGTTGTTTGGTCTGGTCAGCAGGGGCATTATTATTGTCGCTGTTATCGTATGCGTTGTTTCATTTATTGTTACTCAGACTAATCTGACTGAAATGGAATCGGAGCTGGGCGATATTGCTGAAAAGATCGATGAGGTGGAAGCTGAAAATGTGGAGCTTCAGCGTGTGCTTGAAGACGATGACATGAACGCCTATATGGAAAAAATTGCTATAGAAGAAATGGATTATGCATATCCGAACGAACGTCGTTATTATGACACGTCAAGAAATTAATTAACAGGGGGACTTTATAGTTTATGCAGCTCGAAGTAGGAAAAATATATGATGGAATAGTTAAAGGTATCGCTCAATACGGCGCTTTTGTGGAGGTAAAAGGCGCAGGCACGGGAATGGTACATATTTCTGAGATCGCTAATTCATTCGTTAAGGACGTTAAGGATTACCTGCATGAAAATCAGCAGGTAAAGGTAAAGGTTCTGAATGTCAGCGAGGATGGAAAGATCAGTCTGTCTATTAAAAAGGCAAGCGAGAATGAAGAGGAACAGCTGAAGCCGGCAAAACGTACCGAGCGTAAATCAAACGTATGGGAGCCTAAAAAGAAACCGCCTGTTACAGAACTTGGATTTGAAGAAATGCTTACACGATTCAAACAAAATAGCGAGGAAAAAATCTGCGCTTTAAAAAGAAGTACTGAAAGAAAAAACGGCTCAAGAAGAAAATAAAGTAGCCAGATTTATACAGTTTAACAGAAATATAACTGTGTATCCGGCATAAAAATTTTTGTAAGATTATTGTCTTAACATTTTTCGCTGCGCTGAATAATATATATTAAACAGAAATTTTCTGTAAATTTAAACAGCGGAGCATTATTATGTCAGATACACATCTTACCCTCGATATGCTCAGAGAAGGCGAATCGGGGAGGGTTATACGGCTCGAAAGCAAAGGCGCACTCCGCAGGAGGCTTCAGGATATAGGTATTATAGACGGTACGGTAATAAAATGCGTTATTACCAGTCCTTTTGGCGATCCGAAGGCCTATCTTGTAAGAGATACTGTTATTGCTCTCAGAAATGCCGATTCTAAAAAAATAAGCCTTGAAAAGGCTTGAAAACATATCAAAGGCAACACCGCATAAAGTTTATATGAAGGCTTTGTGCAGTGTTGCCTTTGAGCTTGTTTAGTATCTTTTTTCACATGTCTTTTCGACAAATTTTGCCAATGACTGCGATAAAAATCCTTGTAAGGCGATAGCCTGACTGCGGATTTTTGCCTTGTCCTCAGCAAAATTATGCTCGAAAATTCGCACATAAAAAGATACTAAACAGGCTCTTAAAATTGCTTTTGTTTATTTATAAGACAGGAATATAATTCGCTTTTTGAAAAATCTGTTTCTCCGGCAATTTTCTTGCATGCCTCAGAAGGTTTAAGACCTTCGTTTACCAATGCTTCTGCCATTTCCGCAGCATGTTCTATGGTAATATTATCAGCAGCACCTTCCGGCGCACCTTCTATAACAAGAACATATTCTCCTTTAGGATTTTTCGTTTCATAATAATCGATAGCTTCGGAAATTGTCATTCGCAAAACTTCTTCATATATTTTAGTAAGCTCACGACAAAGGGAAATGTTTCTGTCTCCAAGATATTTCAGCAAATCCTCCAGTGTATTTCTGAGTTTATGAGGAGCTTCATAAAAAACAAGAGTTCTTTTATCGTTTTTTATGCTTTCGAGGTGTTCATAACGCTGTTTTTTCGTAACAGATAAAAATCCCTCGAAGGAAAATCTTGAGGTATTGAGTCCCGAAACGGCAATTGCTGAAATCACGGCGCTGGGACCGGGCACAACTTTTATATCTATTCCTCTTTGAGAGCATATCCTGACAAGTATTTCGCCAGGATCGGAAATACAAGGCATGCCCGCATCAGTCACTATAGCCGCATTTTCACCGTTTTCAATGCGGTCGGCAATGTTTTCGGCACAGGCTGTGCTGCTATGCCCATGATAGCTTACAAGGGATTTTTTTATATTGTATCTGTTAAGCAACTTTAAGGTCACTCTTGTGTCTTCGGCTGCAATAAAATCAACATTTTTCAAAGTTTCAAGCTGACGGATGGTTATATCCTCCATATTTCCGATAGGTGTTCCCACAACAAAAAGCGTACCCATTATTTTTTCTCCTCATGTAGTCCTTTACTGTAAATTTTTTCCATTTCTAAAGTATATCCGTTTTCGTTCCATACGTACATCTGCGGAAGCACCTGCATAAACGGCTTTGAATTTTTTTTGCCTTCTATAAGAAAAAGCCACGGCGGAGTTTCAGGATTCTTGCTTACAAAGCGCAGTCTTTTCGGCTCTATATTATTTTGCTTCATTGCAAAAATAACATCGCTGAGCCGTTCGGGACGATTGCACAGGCATAGTCTTCCGCCGTATTTCAAAAGCTTTGACGCAGCAAAACATACATCGTTTATATTGCAGAGTATCTCATGTCTTGCAATCTTATGAGCGTCAAGCTCGCTTTCTATTCCTGCCATTGCTGCCTTGTAGGGCGGATTACAGGTCACAAGGCTCAGTTCTCCCAACGGTGCGCCCTGCCACAGTTCCTTTAAATCTGCGCATATCGGTTTTATGCTGTCTATATTGTTTTTTTTGATACTTATTTCAAGCTGTTTTATTGCCTGAGGCTGGATATCTACAGCGTATATTATTTGCGGCGGAGCATATCTTTGCATTATAAGAGGAATTATTCCGCAGCCGGTGCCCAGATCACAGGCTTTATCCCTGCGTTTATATTCGCTGAAATCTGTCAGCAAAAAAGCGTCTGTTCCGAAACCATGCTCATGACTTACGCAGATGCTGAGACTGTCCGACAGCTTTTCAAATCTGAAATTATCATTTGCTTCCTTTTCCACTTATACCTCCTATAAGATTTATTTCATTTCTAAATTCTATTATAACATTATTGCAGAATTTGTCAACCATATATTACCATAACAAAACCTCCCCTTAAAAGGAGAGGCTTTGTCATGATATAGGGATTATTGGGGATTTTTGTTTAACACTGGGGTAATGTGTTAAACCGGTATACCCTTTGTTAAGAGTATGGTTATATTATACTTTCACACTGTGAAATCTCTGTGAAAATAAGCTGAAAAAAATTTGAAATAAAAAAATCAGTGCTATTTTACGACATCTTTTGCATCTTTTTTGCTGTTTATTTTTTTATGTTGTTTTTTAGGTGGTTCTTCGGTATTTTCCGGTTTTACAATATCCTTTATTTCAAACCAGAAAGTCGAGCCTTTTCCCTCCGAGCTGAAAACGCCGAAGTTATATCCATGTTTTTTAAGTATAGCTTTAACAATAGAAAGTCCCAGACCTGTTCCCACGATTTCTCTTTTATGATTTTCCGAGCGGTAGTATTTTTCAAAAATAAGCTTTATTTTGTCTGCGGCGATACCATCTCCGGTATCTGATATTTCAACTCTTACGCAATCTGAGCGGTTTATCTGTTTTACAAATACCTTTTTATCGTCGCCGGTATAATTTATGGCATTATTTATAAGATTATATATTACCTGCTGTATCTTGATAATATCGCATCTTACGGTTACGTCCTTATCAGGCTCAAAACTAATGTCATAATCTTTTTTTCCTGATAAAGCTTTATATTTGACGATAATATCAGAAAGCAGCTCTTTTATATTAAATTCCGAATAGTTAAGCTTCTGGTCTCCGCCCTCGAGTTTTGACAGATCAAGCATATCGTTTACCAACAGCGCCAGCCTGTCCGTCTCATCGATAATTATTTCCAGATGCTGATTTCTTTTTACAGGATTGTCCCCCGAAAGGTCTCTTATCATTTCCGCATAAGCCTTGAGCATTGTAAGAGGAGTCCTCAGGTCGTGGGAGACATTTGCGATAAGGTCACGCTGCATAGCGTCCACCTTTGATATCTGACGTCCCGCATAGGTAAGCGTATTGGCAAGTCGCTGTATCTCCTCATAACCTTTGCCTTCAAATTTTATATCGTAATTTCCTGATGCCATCTGTTCTGCCGATTTAGTGATTTTAGAGATAGGGTCGGCAATATTCTTTGCCATAAAAAATGAAATAATGCTGCTCAGGACAAGAAGTATGCCGATAATAATAAGCAACTGCTGCTTGAATATAGACGCCGTCGCTCCCACAGGCACAAGAGGAGAATTTATCAGAATAAACGCTTCCGGCGAGCTGACGCTTCCTATTACCGACGTGTATATAAGTATATCGCTGTTAGTTATGGGATTATATTCTTTATAGTATATCTCCGATTTTCCTATATTTTTAAATTTAAGCAGAAACTGACTTCTTTTCGATTCAGGACTGTGCAAAAGGCAGCTTTTACTTAAAATATCTTTAGAATAAATAACTCTGCCATATTTATCCACAATATCTATGCACATATCGTTGTTCAAAGAAGTCTGAGTCAATAACTGACCGTAATCTTCTTCGCCATAATGTCCGGCAATTTCGACCGCAGCATTTTTGACATTTATTATTTTCATTCCCTCATAAAATCTTTCCAGAAACACCACCTGAAAAAACCACAGGAGAATGAATACCAGAGCGGTAAAAAATATAAAGTATTCCCATATCCTTATACGAAGACTGGCATTTTTTAAGCGTCTTTTATTTAGCGTCATATTCAAATTTATATCCCATTCCTCTCAAAGTAACGATAAACTTTCTATATGGACCCAAACTGTTTCTGAGCATTTTTATATGCGTATCAACCGTTCTGTCATCGCCGAAAAAGTCATAGCCCCAGACCTCTTCTAAAAGTTTGTCTCTTGTGAGAGCTAAATTTTTATTTTTAACAAGGAAAAATAAAAGATCATATTCCTTAGGCGTCATTGATGCTTTTTGTTTGTCAACGTAAACCTCTCTGCCGGCAAGATCAATTTCAAGTCCTTCAAAAATTATTTTTTCAGGCATATCATTTCCCTTTGTGGAATTTCTTTTCAATGCAACCTTTATTCTTGCCATAAGCTCCTTCGGAGAAAATGGCTTTACTACATAATCGTCAATACCCAGTTCAAATCCGAAAAGCTTGTCATATTCCTCGCCTCTTGCAGAAAGCATAATTACCGGAATGGATTTGTATTTTTTTATTTCCTTACAGGTCGAAAAGCCGTCCAGCTTCGGCATCATAATATCCATTATAATAAGGTCGTAATCATTGCTTTTTATCATTTCAACAGCCTGCATGCCGTTTTCAGCTTCAAAAACCTCATAGCCTTCAAATTCCGCATATTCTTTTACAACAAGCCTTATATTTATTTCATCGTCAACAACAAGTATTTTAGCCATATTAACACTCCCTTTTATTTATAAGCAACACCGCATAAGTTGAGTCTTATGTTTGTGCCTTTGTAGTTTGCTGACTTTATTATATATCAGAAATGTGAATAATAAGTGAAAATATAAAAATATTTTATGGATTTTCTTTTAAAAATTATTATTCTCTGTGAATTATTCTGAAAATTCTGTCCATAATACTAATGCGGAACGATTAACCGCTAAATTTATTTAGAAATTGGAGAAAAACTATGAACAATCAGAAAAATTCTCAGTCTTCAAACTCAAACAGCAAAAATCAGAATTCTGAGCAGAAAAACCAGCAGAACAACTCAAACAATTCTAATAACTAATTGATTTTTGCGCAAAAAAAGCGGTGTGAATTTTTTCACGCCGCTTTTATTTGTTCCTGGATTAGTATTAAGCGGCGCTGCGCAAAGGCATGATTCACCCTCTGAGCAGCGTCAGCTTAAAGTATAAAGAATTATTAATGAAGAAGTCAGATTACTTAATACTAATAATATCTTAAAGCAGAGTATATCTTGGCTTTCCGTCAACAATACCCACAAACAGCGACTTAGGTCTTACCCACATTTCGCCGTTTTCAACTGATTTGAATACGATAAGTTCTTCAAGAGTTTCGGTATGCTTTGCAATAGAAACGATCTCGTATTCCTTACCCTTATAATGACGGTATCTTCCGCCGATTTTAATTTCGGTTTCCTTCGGCGCTTCTTCCGGTACAGCCTCCGGCTCTTCATTAAAGAGGTTATCCTCAACGATTATCATAGATGAGAATGGCGGCATTTTAATATAAGCGTTTCCGTTTTCGACATTTACCATATTTCCGCTGATAACGTCAACAAGAGCCTTTTTGTCAGTACCAAAGCAAAGGTCGAAATCTCTGTCCTCCAGATTGAGAGCAACATAGATTTTCTGTTCGTTAAGCTCCTTTAAGAACAGCATCTGCTGGTTTCTTATTATAATAGTATGATATTTACCAGTTCTCAGAGCGGGATATGCCTTATAGATTCTACCTAGCTTTACGATATGAGAATAAAGTCTGGTGTTTTCAGATGACATATTGCCAAGATTAAGGCATGGTCTTAAATTGTCGTCCGAGTTATTTTCCTTAACACCCTTGACGCCATATTCGCCGCCATAATAAATTGACGGAATACCCGGCATAGTATAAAGCAGTGTATAAACATTGTAAATATGCTCCGGGTTGGTAAGAGTACTTGCAATACGGTTTACATCGTGATTGTCAACGAAGTTGTATAAGTTTATGCCGGGATAAATAGCATTGCTTCCCGACTGACGGTTAATGGAATAATCTATTTCAAAATAATTTTTCGTATTGTGTGAAGAATAAATTCCCTTATAGCATTCGTAGTTTGTAACGCTGTCAAGCATTTCATGGTTTGCCCAGCGCTTATAGTCGCCAAAAATTATTTCGCCCATAAGCCAGAACTGTGGATTTTTGCTCTTGCAGTGAGAGCGTATTCTTTTAAAGAAATCAAATTCTATACAGTCGGCAGCATCAAATCTGATACCGTCAATATCAAATTCATTCATCCAGAAATCAACGATATCTATAAGAAAATCGCATACTTCCGGATTTCTCAGATTAAGCTTTACAAGGTTATAATGACCGTTCCAGCCCTCATACCAGAAATTGTCGCCGCATGGACTATTTCCTCCGAAATTCAGATTATGGAACCAGCCGCAGTAAGGGGAGCTCTGACCGTTTTGCTGAATATCCTTGAATTTGTCAAAGCCTCTTCCTACATGATTGAAAACACCATCTAAAATAATTTTAATGCCGTTTTCGTGAAGCTTCTGACAGATGTTTTTAAAGGAATTATTATCGCCCAGACGTCTATCAACAGTCTTATAGTCGATAGTATCGTATCCGTGCTCAACAGATTCAAATATAGGACCAAGATATACTGCATCAACGTTCATTTCTTTAAGATGCGGAATCCAGTCTATAAGCTTATCCAGTCTGTACTGAACTTCTCCTCCCTCGTTAAATTTAGGAGCTCCGCAGAATCCCAGCGGATAGATGTGATAAATAATAGCATTATCATACCAGTTACTCAATTTAAATCAACCTTTCTTTTTTTATTTGGGGCATCCTTCAAGGAAATATGTCGCTTCCATATCGGCAACGCTGAGCGCAAATGCAAGAGGAAACATTTCAAAGGCTTTGCCTATACAATTTTTATCCTCGTTTCCTGAAAAGCCCATATGATATCTTATAGCAAATGCTTCTTCTCTTGTAAGACGCATAAAGCCTGATATTATATAAACAGATTTTTCACCGTGACCATAAGGGAGCTGGTCGTTTATAGTGTAATATGGGACTTTTTCCCAGACGCCCTTTTCGTTTTTTGCATTGCGGTAATCCACGGCATAAAAATTCATTTTGCAAAGATCGTGAAGCAGCGAAACAATAGCTATACTTTCTTCCGTATATTCCATTTTATACAGCTCTTTTGTACGCTGTCTTTTAAGGTAATCTTCAAGACAATGATAAACGTTCAGACTGTGTTCAACAAGACCGCCTTCGTAAGAGCCGTGAAAACGTGTGCTGGAAGGTGCAGTAAAGAAATCGCTGTTTTCCGACAACATATAATTCAGAAGTTTATCTGAACCGGGTCTTGTTATCTTATTATTGTATGTTTCTACAAATTCGCTTTTCAGATCTTTATTCATGATCAACTGTCCCTTCGCACACTATTTATACTATTTTACCATACTTTCAAAAATAATTCAAGCTTTTTTAGGTAAAAATATTCAAAAAGTTTTTGTATAAATTAACCATATTCAGAAATATTTTTCAAAAACTATTGACTATGGCACAATTTTAAGGTATCATATAAATAGTTATAAATAAATAGCTATAATTTATGCTGAAGTTATTATAAGGAGAATGAAAATGAAATACTATATAGGAATTGACTTAGGCGGAACAAATATTGTTGCAGGAGTAGTGGATGAAAATTACAAGATAGTTGCAAAGGCAAGCACTAAAACTAATCTTCCACGTCCTGAAAAGAAAATTGCCGACGATATGGTGAAGGTTTCCCTAGAAGCGGTAAAAAATGCCGGCATTACAATTGACGATATCCAGTGGGTCGGTGTAGGCACTCCGGGCATTGCAAACAGCGAAAAAGGAATTATCGAATATTCCTGTAATTTAGGTTTTGACAATACCCCTATGAAAAAATACATACAGGAATCTATCGATAAGCCTGTATTTATTGAAAACGACGCTAATGCAGCAGCTTACGGCGAGTTTGTGGCTGGCGCTGCAAAGGGCGCTGAAAACGCAGTATGCATAACGCTGGGTACAGGCGTTGGCGGAGGTATCGTCATTGACGGAAAAATTTACTCCGGTTCTAATTTTGCCGGTGCTGAGATAGGTCATATGGTAATTGATACAAACGGTCCTCAGTGTACCTGTGGAAGAAAGGGTTGCTTTGAGGTATTTTCATCTGCAACAGGTCTTATCCGAATGACAAATGAGGCTATGGAGGCGGATAAGGAAACTGTAATGCACAAAATAACTGCTGAAAGAAACGGCAAGGTCAGCGCAAGAACCTCCTTTGACGCAATGAGAATGGGGGATAAAACCGCTAAAGAGGTGGTGGATAAATTTATAAAATATCTTGCTGTGGGTATAACTAATACTATTAACATTTTTCAGCCGGATATTCTCTGTATCGGCGGCGGCGTGTGCAACGAGGGAGATACGCTTCTGCTGCCTGTAAAGGAGCTTGTAAAACAAGAGGTCTATACGAAAAATTCTCCTAAAAATACAGAGATTGTTATTGCAAAGCTTGGCAATGACGCTGGTATTATCGGAGCAGCTTTTCTTGGTAATGCAAAATGATTTTCCGGCACTACAAAGCCGTTATAAAAAATCCTGCCTGTCGCTTTTATTTAGCGGCAGGCAGCTTTGTGTTAAGGCAACACCGCACAATCTTTGTACGGCTTTTCCTTAAATTTTAGAATATTTTGAAAGCTCTTTTTTCAGTCTTTCTATTTCGGATTCCGAGTTTTTAATACTGCTGAACTGTTCCTCATAGCCTATCGGCGCACAGGAATTATCATTATAAATTTTTTCTCCCATTTGTCTGTAAAAATCATTGATTTTTTGTTGTTCATACCGGATAGCATTTTTGAGCTTTGCCTTTTCCGCAACACTTTTTGCTTCAGACGATACGTCGTTTGCAACGTCTTTGATTTTATCCCAGATTTCCATAATATTACCTCCTGATTATTTCTGTTGATTATATCTGTAATATATAATATCCCC
>CAMWXM010000044.1 GCA_947178195.1 uncultured Ruminococcus sp. | reverse complement strand
TAATTATGAACGCCGTGAACTACTTCTACATCTATAGGTTTACCATCAGATTTTACAATATTTACAGAATTTGGATTAACCAGCTTTTTCAGATATTTTACGGCACTTTTAAACATAATTACAAAGCGCTGAACCTTAAAGCCTCCGCCTGTAGAACCTGCACACGCACCGATATACATAAGAATAATAAGGATAGTCTGTGAAAATGCGGGCCAATAGTTATAATCCGCCGTAGCAAATCCGGTAGAAGTTATTATAGACGCCACTTGAAAAACGGCATATCTGAAGCATTTGGAAACCGATTCATACTGCGGAAAGATATTTATCATTATCAGAACCGTAGCAACTGCAATTATTGCAAAATAAACCTTCATTTCCGTATTTTTTTTGACTTCCCTGAATCTTCTTATCAATAAAAAATAATAGAGACTGAAATTTACTCCGAAAAGTATCATAGTGATTGTAATGACACCTTCTATATATGCTGAATTATAAAAAGCGATTCCATCATTTTTTATTCCGAACCCGCCTGTACCTGCAATACCCATTGCATGACATACACTGTCAAAAAAAGACATATCCCCCAGCAAAAGAAGTATAATCGTCAAAATGGTCAGTACGGCATAAATAATGTAAAGATAAGCCGCAGAATTTTTACCTTTAGGAACTATTTTTCCTACCTGAGGACCGGGACATTCCGCCTTCATCAGATACATTGAGCCGTTTGTAGAAGGTAAAATTGCTATTGCAAGAACGAGAACGCCCATTCCTCCGACCCAATGAGTAAAGCTGCGCCAGAAAATCATACCATGTGACAGACTTTCAATATCTGTAAGTATGGTCGAACCGGTCGTTGTAAAGCCTGATATACTTTCAAATACTGCGTCAAAAATATTGGAGATCTCGCCGCTTATATAAAATGGCAGCGCACCGAAAATCGGATATATAACCCACAAAAGAGCTACGATAACCAATCCCTCACGTGCAAACATCTGTTTATTTTTCGGTGTTATAATTGCCATTGGCAGTGAAACTGCAGCAATTCCGGCTGCAACTATAAAAAATGTTGCTGCAGCATGATTTTCATTATAATACAGACTTACAAATGCCGGCAAAAGGAATAATGTAGAACCGACAAGCATTATTTTTGATAAATAGTGAAATACAATAGATTTATTCATAAGCTTCTCCGTTTTAATCCAGAATATCATTTATTGTTGAAAAATGATGATCCTTTGAAACGATAACTACCGAATCGTTCATTTCAATAGAATCGTTTCCGTTGGGAATAATAATATCCCTATTTCTTATAATAGCACAAATAAGGATATTTTTTTTCATTTTCAACTCACGAAGCTTGATTCCCACAATATCCGGTATCATATCCTTTATTTTAAATTCTATAGCTTCGACCTGATTTCCAACCAGATTGTAAAGCGATTCAATATTGCTTCCTGCCGTATTTTTAAGAGAACGTATATAGCTTAAAATGTTACTTGTTGTAAGATATTTGGGAGAAATAACGCTTTCAAGTCCAAGCTGTGACGCCAGGTCTATATAGCTGTCACGGTTTATTTTTGTAACTACCTTAGCATCAGTATTTTTTGAAGCGTAAAGCGACATTATTATATTTTCTTCATCTATTCCGGTAAGCGCAACAAAAGAATCAACGTCTGATATTCCTTCTTCCAGAAGCACATCCTGATCTGTTCCGTCAGCGTTTATTATCGTAGCTTTAGGCAGCAATTCGGCAAGTTCTGTACATCTTTCCACATTGCTTTCAATTATTTTTACATGCATTCCTATTCCGA
Source organism: uncultured Ruminococcus sp. (assembly GCA_947178195.1). Lineage (GTDB taxonomy): Bacteria > Bacillota > Clostridia > Oscillospirales > Ruminococcaceae > Porcipelethomonas. Next base: position 13,325 of record CAMWXM010000044.1, on the reverse strand, counting down.
TAAGATATTTTGCAAGATAAAAAGCTATACGTCCTCCGCCAACGATCATTACAGTTTTTATTTTATCTTTTATTATTCCTCCTGCACGGAAAAATCGCTGTATATCTTTATGAGACGCAGCAATATGTATTCTATCACCACTTTTAAGAACAAATTTACCGTCAGGAATATATATTTCGGAATCACGCTGAACTGCGCATATAAGAAATTTTACCTTTACATTTTTATAAAGCTCGGCAAGAGTCTGTTCGGTTATTCTGGTATTTTCACCGATCCTGTGCTCGACAAGCTCTACTCTTCCCTTCTGGAATACCTCAACCTTAGCTGCAGCAGGAAAAACAAGTATTCTGTAAATTTCATCAGCAGTTGTAAGCTCGGGATTTATAACCATTTCAAGCCGTAAATCATCTTTAATAAGATTCATCTGGGCGTAATATTCAGGATTACGCACTCTCGAAATAGTTCTTTTTGCACCAAGTCTTTTTGCTATCAGGCAGCATAACATATTAAGCTCGTCATAAGGAGTTGCTGCAATAACCATGCCTGCTTTATCGACTGACGCTTCACGCTGGACATCTACAGTTGCCCCGTTTCCCTCTATACATAAAATGTCCTGTCTGTCTATAATTTTTTTTAATGAAGAGGATTTCATATCTATAACAGTTATATTATGCCCTTCATCAACAAGAAGCTCAGAAAGATTGCTTCCGACCTTACCGTTTCCTATAATTACAACATTCATATTTTTTATCCTTAAATTTTACTTTAAAAACATTATAGCACTATTACTGACAAAAGTCAAATTATCTAAAACCTGATTTATGTAGATCAATAAGAACCTGTTTTATAACGATACCGCACAAAACTCGTGCGGTATCACTATATATTATAAAATTATAAAACAGAATTTTCAACTGTTACAATAAATCCGTCAATATTATTTCCTGATATCTCATAGGTTTTATTTGTAGGAACTGCTACTTCCGTATTAGCGGACAGGTCGGCAGGGAAATAATAAACTTCATAGTTTTTATCAGGTCCTGCAACTTTAAGATGATCAGAATTATAAGTATATCCCTTTATAAATTCAATATATTCTTCAAAGCACATATCGTTTTCGCTCATATAAATAGCATGAGGTATACCGACATATCTGAATTGATATGATTTTGAGTCCATTCCGGTCTTATCTTGCTTGTCCTGTGGATATCTTAAAATAAATCCGTATTTTGCACAATTTTCAGCGATCCATGCATATTCGCCTTCCTTGACATAGTAATATGAATTTTCGTCCTCCGGGAAAATGCCGAGATCAAAGCTCAGACCGGTATGATATTCAGTATAACCGCCCTTTATATCCGATATATTGGCGCTGAATTTTTCGTCCTGAGTTTCCTTTGTCCTATAAGCTCCGATAACCATTATATCAGCAAGGCTTTTCTGATTGTAAAATTCATCCATAAGGCTATTCAGCGCATTGATGGCTTTATTACTGAGCGAGGTCTCATAATCAGTAACCTTATAGCTGTCACTTTTGTGATCATAAATAGTTACAATATCGCTTTTTTCTTCAGACGACGGAAACGAATACGCATGCTGATTGTTTACCAGAACGAGATCGCCTTTATAAATATCGTCAGGTATTTTAGTTTCTGTAGAATAATTTTCAGATGATATTCCTGAAGGGGTTTCTATATCATTGCCGGAACCGCTTTCATTGCCCATTTGGTCTGTAGGAACAATCGAAGATTCATCTTTAGAGCTGCCCTCATCATCGCCACATGATTTGCAGCAAGAAACTAGTAATATCAATAAAACAATAAAAATCGCCATCGCACCAATTATTCTGTCATATCTTGGTCTGCCTCTTTTTTTGCGGTTACGGTTATTTCCTCTGTATGTACTCATTGATAAAAAATCCTTTCTTAAAAGTATATTTTGCAGCTTTTTCAAGCCGCTTTATTATAGGCAATGCTGCACAAATATCGGTTGAGAATCCAATGTACTATTCTTTATGCGGTATTTCCTTAAATAAAATTTTCCCTTAATATAATAACATATTTTTAGAAAAAAGTAAACAAAAAAATTGAAAAATAATAAAAATTATCATAAAATGTTTTATTATATATTTTTTTAATAAAGAAAAACAAAACTTAATACAAAATCAAGGTTTAAATCGTCAAAGCATACAAATCTTTTTGAAATTTATTGTTGCTATTGACTTTTTTCAAGTTTGGGTGTATCATAAAATTATGTAGGCAAAACCGCATGAATTTTATAAGACAGCAGCGTTTTGGCAGCAGGGGAAAATATCTTCATTTGCCGGAACGCTTTTAATAATTAAGGAGGTTTTTATGTCGGATTTTCAGAATGCAGCAGATTATTTCGGATGTAATGTTTTTAACGAAAAGGTTATGAGAGACAGGCTGCCGAAAAATATTTATAAATCAGTTATGAGAACAAAACAATTCGGTATAGCTCTCAACGATGAGGTTGCTGATGTAGTTGCTAACGCCATGAAGGACTGGGCAATTGAAAAGGGTGCAACTCATTTTACACATTGGTTTCAGCCTATGACAGGTATTACCGCTGAAAAGCATGACGCATTTATGACTCCTGTGGAAGACGGAAATGTGATTCAGGAATTTTCCGGCAAGGAATTGGTAAAAGGTGAACCGGACGCTTCTTCATTTCCGTCCGGCGGGCTCAGGGCAACATTTGAAGCAAGAGGCTATACGGCATGGGATCCTACTTCAAACGCTTTTGTAAAAGAAGATACGCTCTGCATACCTACCGCATTTTGTTCATATACCGGTGAAATTCTCGATAAAAAGACTCCCCTGCTGCGTTCTATGGAAATAGTAAGTGAACAGGCTCTCAGGATTCTGCGGCTTTTCGGTAATACCACAGCTACAAGAGTTACCACTACCGTAGGACCTGAACAGGAATACTTTCTTATAGATAAAAAATATTACGACCAGAGAAAAGACCTTATGCTTACCGGAAGGACTCTTTTCGGAGCTATGGCACCAAAGGGACAGGAATTGGAGGATCATTATTTCGGAAACATAAAACAGCGTGTTCTGGATTTTATGAAGGACTTAGACCGTGAACTCTGGAAGCTGGGAATATACGCCAAAACTGAACATAATGAGGTTGCTCCAGGGCAGCATGAGCTTGCTCCGGTATTTACTACATCAAATATTGCCGCTGATCATAATCAGCTTACAATGGAGCTTATGAAAAAAATTGCTCAGAAGCATGGTCTTTATTGTTTGCTTCATGAAAAGCCTTTTGATGGGGTAAACGGCTCAGGCAAGCATAATAACTGGTCTATTTCTTCCAATGACGGACAGAATCTTCTTGACCCCGGCGATACGCCTATGAAAAATCTTCAGTTTATCACGTTCCTCTGTGCCTTTGTAAAAGCTGTTGACGAATATGCTCCCCTACTCAGGATTTCAGCGGCTTCTGCCGGAAACGATCACCGTCTTGGTGCAAATGAAGCTCCGCCTGCAGTTATATCTATTTTCCTGGGTGACGAACTGCAAAATATTCTTGATGCGATAGAATACGGAAAACCGGTCAAAGAAAATTCCGATAAAATATTTGAAATCGGCATTGACGCACTGCCTAATTTCCCGAAAGATTCTACTGACAGAAACAGAACTTCTCCATTAGCGTTTACAGGCAATAAATTTGAATTTAGAATGCTTGGTTCAGCCGATTCCATATCCTGTACAAACGTAATGATGAATACGACCTTTGCTCAGGTTTTGTGCGAATTTGCAGATGAACTTGAAAAAGCGGACGATTTTAAAAAATCTCTTAAAACGCTTCTTAAACGAACAATTACAAATCATAAAAGAGTTATTTTTAACGGAAACGGCTATTCGCAGGAATGGCTTGAAGAAGCTGAAAAAAGAGGACTTCCAAATCTTGTTTCAACCGTTGACGCTCTTCCACATTATATTGATAAGCCTTATGTGGAGATGTTTGAAAAATTTAAGGTCTATACTAAAGCAGAGATCACTTCAAGAATGGAAATCCATCTGGATAATTACAGCAAAATAATCAATATTGAAGCAAATACTATGATTTATATGGCAAAAAAACAAATTGCTCCTGCTGCGATGGAATATTCTAAATTTATCTGTGACTCGTTAATTTCTAAAAAAAATACTGGTCTTGACAGCAGCCTTGAAGAAAAAATTGCCAGAAAAATTTCTGGTCTTAATACCGAGCTTTATAATGCTATTGAAAATTTGGAAGCTTCCCGAAACGCTGCAAAGGAGCGTGAAGGGAATATTCAGGATCTTGCCAGATATTATAGAGATGTGGTTTTGACAGATATGCAGAAATTAAGAAAAATTGCCGATGAACTGGAAATGAACGTTCCCGAAAAATTATGGCCTATTCCTACTTATACTGATCTTCTGTTTACCGTTTAATTGAAGGTGAATTATGCTAAAATATATTTTTCTTACTTTTGAAATACTTTTATTGATATTATTCCTTATTCCTGTTTTTTCCGGTATTTTAAATCCCGGAAATATTATCGGTATGGCTGTAAGCTTTATTTTTGCTGTTATCACCATTTATTTTGAAAATATAACGCTGTTCTGTAAAAATATTTGGCAGAATACCGCCGGAAAAGTTTTGATTATAATTGTATCGGCTGTTATTATGTCTGTTGTTATTTATGTTTCAGCCATATCTGCTTTCATGATAAAAGCACAGTATAGATCGCCTGAAAATGCTGAAGCAGTAATTGTTCTGGGATGTAAGGTAAACGGCGATAAACCAAGCCGTATGCTTGCAAGACGACTTGACAGTGCATATGAATTTCTGAATGAACATAAATCCGTTATAGTTGTTGTGTCTGGCGGAAAAGGCGATGATGAACAGATTTCCGAAGCAGAGGCTATGAAAAATTATCTTTTGAATAAGGGAATTTCGCCGGATAGAATCATTATGGAGGATATGTCTGTCAACACCTATGAAAATCTTAAATTTTCAGCTCAGATATTAGAAACAAAAAATATAAACGATGTTGCTGTCGTTACTGATGGATTTCATCAGTATAGAGCAGGTTATATTGCTGAAAAGTTCGGTCTTGAATCCTCGGCAATAAATGCCGGAACTGATATGCTCACAAAATGGCTTATTCCGACTTATTGGATCAGGGAATGGCTTGCAATAAGCTTTGAATATATAAGATAGCCTATGAATTCATTTATTTACAGCTCCGATAATAAAAGATATCATACTCTGGCATATCATAATAAAATAACATTTGGAGAGAAAATTTTTAAAGCAGTTGTTGACGCAGGATTTTCCTGCCCTAACAAGGACGGCACAAAAGGAACCGGAGGTTGTATTTTTTGCAGCGGAGGAAGCGGATATTTTACAAATTCGTCAACGATTCCGGTAAAAATACAGCTTGAAAACGAACTTGAAAGAATAAGACGTAAAAATCCAAACGCAAAAGCTATTGCTTATTTTCAGGCTAATACCAACACCTACGCCGATGTAAAAAAACTTCGTGAAATATATATGCCGGTACTTTCATTAGATAGTATAAAGGGGATTTCTATTGCTACCCGTGCCGATTGTCTTTCAGACGAGATAATTGATTTTTTATATGAACTTTCACAAAAAACATATCTTACTGTGGAACTTGGAATGCAGTCGGTACACGAAAAAACGCTTAGCTTCATAAACAGAGGCTATAATCATAAAATTTTTCTTGAAGGCTATGAAAAGCTTAGAAAGTACGGAATAAGAATATGTGTTCATATTATAAACGGACTTCCATTTGAAAGCATTGATGACATGATCGAAACTGCAAGGCAAACAGCAGAATTATATCCTGACGCTGTTAAAATTCAGCTCTTGCATATTATTAAGGATACCGTTCTTGAAAAACTTTATTATAATAAAGTTTTTCAAGCTATGAGTATGGAAGATTATATCAGAACTGTCGTATCACAGCTTGAATATCTTCCGCCGTCTGTGGTTATTGAAAGAATAACCGGAGACGGGGATAAATCAAAACTTATAGCTCCCGGATGGAGCACAAATAAAATTGCCGTATTAGGCGGTATTGATAAACTCCAGGCACAGCTCGATAGCTTTCAGGGAAAATTATTTAAGGCAGCGCCTAAAAAGTCTCAAAAAAATGTTTTTTAAAAAAATAATCCTGTCAAAACTTAGTTTTTCATTGTTTTGACAGGATATTTTTATACAATAAATATTTTTTTTAGGACCCTTTAAAGCTTTTCAATCAGCATTCTTTTCAGTAATATAAAATCAAAAACATTAACTTTCTTATCAGCGTTAATATCCGAGTATTTAAAATTTATCTCATCTATGCCGACACGTTTTACCAAAAATTTTTGCAGCAATACAGCATCGGATATATCTATTTTATTATCACCATTTACGCTGCCAATCAATTGAGCGGAGTAAACCTCCAGAACATTACAAATCTCAACTTCTCTTATAGTTCCCGGATCAGAAGTTATTCTGACTGAATAAATCCCCTTGCTGCTTTCGGAAGCATCTTCAATCGTAAATTCTGACTTTGACGCATTTTCTATAGGCTGACCATTATGCAGCCATTGATATTTACAGTTGTCCAATGAAGATTCAACTTTAAGCGGCATATTATCATGCTCCTTCAAAGTAACATTTCTGGAAACAGAATAAACATCAAATGTATCTGTAACAACATATTCGCCAGAGGTCAAGTCACCTACGTTTACCCAATCGTTGCTGCTGTCCTGAATAGAAACTCTGACAGATGTAAGAGTTGTTCCCGGATAAATATTCATAATACTTCCGAATGGAATTTTAAATTCCACATATTTACCCTGTCTTTTGCATTCGCAGCCATTGTAAGAACCGTTGTTGAAATAAACATAGCCATTGGGCATATAGTACATCCAGTAAAATTTATCATTTTCATCAGCATTTTTTATCTGAATATTATATACAGGTGATGCAGCATTCTGGTCAATTTCAGCCATTACATAAAGATTCTTGTCATCATTTGTAATATAAAGTTTATTATTATCCTTTTCTGCCGCCAACAGAGAGTCAGTCCACTCGGAATCTCCAGACCTTACGCCGTCTAAGATAATCTTGTTATTTACTGTATACATGCTGCCATCGGAAACATCAACATTGTTTTCCGGATTTTTCTGATAAAATGTATTATCTGTTATTTCTGCTTCGTCATCTGACTTGACAACTTCAAAGCTTCCCATATAATTTGCGCCTAATGAAGGATTCCATATATTGTTATTTGCAAATTGAACGGTACGTTTATAGCCGTCAATGATGCCTTCATTGCCTACTGAAAATCTGAGGTATGCGTTCCACTTTCCAGGTTCAAGGCTGCCCGGAAGCTTGAGTTCAAGAGCAGTATTGCTCGTTGTACAGGAACGCCATTGCCTTGTATCAATATCAACCTCGGCTGTTGTATAATTGCCATCGTTTTCAAGTATGATTTCAGCTTTCTGCGGTCTTATTGGATTAGCAAAACCGGTATTTTCTACGCTAATATTCAATTTAAGAGTACCACCCTGAGAAATGTTGTTATTGAGCTTTGAATCTCTTAAAACAAATCTGTAGCCGAGATGGTCACGGATAAATTTAAAAACAGTCTGACCATAATAAGCCGAATTATCGACGTTTTCGACATCATATTCCTTTCCGAAAGTATAATCTTTATAAAGATTATAAATATTAGAATTAATATAGCTTAAATGCGTTTTATACATTTCCGGAATGGCATTTTCAGGAAAATATGTATCATACTTTTTTGCCCAATCAAGATTTCCTGAAAATTCACCGCCATAGTAAGTAGCCAGAGTCTGTCTGCCAAGCCATGTGGTTTCCTTTTCACGGTTTGAATATGTGCCCAGATCAGAATCCGAACCCATATATCCATCATTATACATGCCTATTCTGGCAGCATCACTACCCGGCTCTGATATCCAGCTGTCTATTTCCGATTGCTGAATACCCGCCCATTTTGCAAAGGTATTCGGAGTTCTTACAGTTATCGGTATATCATCTGGAACTAAATCAAGCATAGCATCCACAAGCTTTGCTTTATATTCAAGAGAAGTATATTTTCCGCTGTGCTGCTCTCCCCATGCACCGACAAAGCCGGTTTCAACAAACATCAGAATATCCTTGTATTCCTCAAGAAGTCCGCTTTCCTTTATCTGAGAAATATGCTTTAAAACCTGGTCAAAAGAAGCCGGTTCAGGGTTTGTTTTGCCGTTTTCGTCATATCTGAAACGCAGAGCCATTGTACAGCCGTTACGGCGGCAGTTTTCAAAAGTACCTTTCAAGCCTTCAAAAAATGCATCATCAAGGTCGTAATCCGTACCTTCGGTATAGGTGCCATCTTCATTTTTCACACCGTTTGAACCCGAAGAAAATGCGCCGATATTTATAAACATCAAGGTCAGGTTTCCGGTCGGATTTTTAACGGGAGTATCTCCCGGCTTACAAGTATACCAAAGAGTACTGGTATACCCAGCTCCCGGATTGGAGAGCGTATCGGTGGATTCCTTATAGTCAATACCGGAATCGACAAAATCTTCATCTGCAGCGAACACATAAGATTGTACAGACAAACTCATGAAGCAAAACATAGCAGACATTATTATGCATAATATTTTGGAACGAGTCATATTTACCTCCTGTTTAAATTGATTTAAGTTAATGCCATATCATCTTAATTATACCATAGTTATCATAAAAAATCAACAATATTTTTAATGAAAATCATTTTTTTCGGCAAATTCTATCACAAGGCGGTTTGGCAGACATACTATCGGGGTAGATTTAAGCTTTCCTGTTTTAACGCATATCTTATCAGGACAATCTGCTTCAATAACGCAAATTTCATGATTTTCAATTTGTATCACATTCTTTTTACCCTGATATTCAATTTCAATAATATGGTCATCGGATTTTTCTAAATCTATTTCATATAATAATTGATTATCCTGCACAATATGTACAATATCGCCATAAGGCTTGAATATTATCCATAAGCTTGTGAAGATTCCAATGGCAAATATAAAAATCAAAGCTGTTATCCATGCTTTTTTTGACATCATTTTATTAATCACATCCGATTCAGGAATATTATTATTTTTTCATTATATCATATTTCAAACAAAATAATCAAGCTGTAATTTGACAAATATATAAAAATATGATATAATCATATTAATTTAAGGAAAAGCCAAACAAGCTTTGCAGGAGGAATTATTCAAATGAAAAAAATCATTTTAACAATGTTTGCCTTATTAATAGTATGTTCTTTTTCGTCGTGTGATTCTTCCAGCGAAAATTTCGCATCAGAAGAAAACACCGCTTCAACTGAAAAGGATGATAATGACAATAGTGATAGCACTGGCAATATTACTGACAGTCAGACCATCGGATATTGGGAAATTACTATAAATTCAGCCGAATCTATAGACAAAGTTAAAAACAGCAATTGGGAATTTGCTCCGGCAAAGGGGAACAAATTTGTTGTTATAAATGCTGATGTTAAAAATACTGGAGATGATGCGCACGCATTTTTACCGTATATGGTTATAGGAAATTCTGAAATAAGCGCAAAGCTGGTATGTAATGAAACTGAATATCGTTCTACTGAATTAATGGGATATTCTGCTGGTCTTAACAAAACGACAATAGCGCCGTCAGAATTCAAAAACGGTAATATTATTTTTGAAGTTCCGGGTGATACGGCGTTAGATTCAACTGATATGGAATTGGTGTTTACGCTTGGTGATGATACTTGCTCATTCTCTATATTTCTCAATACACTAAGGGGCTCAATTTGATGTTAAGGAGAATATTATTCATAGGTATTGCATTAATATTATGTATTTTCAGCGTTTTAATTCTTAATTGTAACGGTATTATTTCAAAATCAAAAAGTGAATTTATTGACGACAAAGCGTTTGAATATATAAAAAGCGTATATGCGGATATTGATTTTTCATCTGATTTTAAAATTGGAAATCAAAATATTTATAATAGTTATAAAGAACCATATTTAAAATTATTGAACCTTGAAATACCCTTTTATTTTGAAAAAACTACATATTATATAGACGAGTATATAAACGGAGAGTATGAACCGGAAAAATATAATTATTATTTTTTCGATATGAATAACGACAGTTTACCTGAACTTTGTATTGAAGATAAAGCAGGAATCATTTATATTATGGCATACTCGCCTGTTTCAGACAAGATTATATTGTGGCATGAAACCTCTTCGTCATGGACAGAGTTACTTGGCAGTAAAAAACTTTGGTTTTACAGCGGAACTTCTCCAATCCAATATTCTTTTCAAAGTTTGGATGAAAATGGTTATACAGAATATTCCACTTGGTTGTATATAGTACCAACTAAATCCGAAACAAAATATTTTCTTACCTTGCCCGAATATCCGAAAAAAAACGATTATACAAAAATCCCAAAAGATATAAAAAAATATTCGGTAGAAAAGGACTCCCATTTTTATTACAGAGTTACTGAAAATCAATGGGACGAATTGACAAAAGAATTTTTCAAATCCAAAGAAACTTCAAAAGAAAATATAAAAAAAGTCAAGTTTACCTATGACCAATTGTTTTATAATTCAGAATAATTGTTAATAAAAGCATAACGGCGTCAAGTTTTTTAAAACGAAACGCCGATTATTTTTATTCTAATGTAAATTTGACAATTCTGAAAAAATATGTTATCATAGAAATGTATATATAAATTGAAAGGACACAACAAATGTTATTTAAAGAATTGGAATTATCAGATGAGCTTTTGGCTGCTGTAAACGATATAGGATTTGAGCAAATGACCGAAATTCAGGAAAAAAGTATACCTGTGGTAATGAAGGGTTCAGACGTTATCGGACGCTCAAATACAGGAACCGGTAAAACCGCCGCTTTTGGAATACCGGCTATAGAAAAAATCTCAAAGGATCATAACGGCGTTCAGGTACTTATACTCTGCCCTACCCGTGAACTGGCTCAGCAAGCATGTGATGAGATAAAAAAATTCAGCAAGTATAAAAAATATGTGAAACCGCTTGCGATTTTTGGCGGCGTAAACATTGAGAGGCAGATTTTTCAACTTAAAAACGGCGCTAATCTTGTTATCGGAACTCCCGGACGTATAATCGACCATATTAACCGACGAACCATAAAGCTTGAAAATTTAAAAATGATCGTTCTGGACGAAGCTGATGAAATGCTTCAAATGGGCTTTCGTGAAGATATTGAAGCTATTCTTAAATATACTCCCGAAGAACGTCAGACTATCCTGTTTTCGGCAACAATGCCGCCTGAGATACTTGCTATTACTAATGAATATCAGAATGCCCCGGTTTTAATAAAAACTATTTCAAAAAGCAATATCGTAGAAGCAATCGAACAGGTTTATTATTCTGTTTCTTATGGAAAAAAATTTGACGCATTAACGCTGCTTCTTATGAGCTATAATTATAAATCTTCAATGATTTTCTGCAATACAAAAAAAATGGTTGATGAGTTGACCGATCTGCTTGTTTCAAAGGGATTTAAAGCCGTTGGAATCCATGGTGATATGAAGCAAATGCAGCGTACTGCCGTTATGAATTCCTTTAAATCGGGACGTACTTCTATTCTTGTTGCAACCGATGTAGCTGCAAGAGGAATTGATGTAAGCGGTATTGACGCCGTATTTAATTATGACCTGCCTCAGGATAACGAATATTATATCCACAGGATTGGAAGAACAGGTCGTGCAGGAAAATCCGGTACAGCTCATACCATCGTATGCAACAGAAAGCAGATTGCTGAATTACAGCAGATCGTAAAAAAAACCAAATCAGATATAAAAGAAGGCAAACTTCCCGACAGATCAAGTATCATAAATGAAAAAATGCTGGTTTTTGCTGATGAATTTGATAAAAATCGCAATGAAACAATATATAATGAATCGCATGATCTTATAAATATGCTAAAAGAAAGCGGCTGGACATCTGATGATATCGCCCTTCATCTCATAAATGAAATTTTCTCAAAAGAAATACGAGATATCCCGGACGTATCTGTTATTAAATATAATAAAATTACCGCCGAAAAAAACTGTTCACGAAGAGGAGGCGATAAAAACTGCTGTGAAAAATCTGCCAAGGTAAATATTAACCTTGGCAAACGTCAAAAAATCAATCCTAATTATATTCTCGGTGCCTTGGTTGACGCTACAGGAATATCAGGCAAATCTTTCGGTAAAATTAATATATATGATAATTTTACAGTGGTTGAAGTACCGATAAATAAAGTTGATTACATAATAAGTTCAATGAAAAACGGAAGGATTAACGGAAATAAAGTAACTGTTACTAAGGCTGAAGAAAATAAAAATAAAAAGAAAAATAAAAAAAAAATTAATGAACAAATTTACAGAAAAAAGTCTAAACAGAAAACTAATAAACATTATGGCCGTTCATATAGAAAAAAAGGCTGATCTCAGGGGGAGTTTATGAGAATTCTTGTTGTTGAAGATGAAGAGGCTATTGCTGACGCTCTTGTCCATATTTTAACCAAAAATAAATATATAGCCAACGCTTGTTATGACGGCGAAAGCGGTCTTGACGACGCTTTGACGGGTATTTATGATTTAATAATTCTGGATATAATGCTTCCTAAAATTAATGGACTGGAAATTCTTAATACCATAAGAAATCAAAATATTTCCTGTCCCGTTATCCTGCTTACTGCTAAGGATGAAATTTCAGATAAGGTAAAGGGACTGGACTACGGTGCTGATGACTATGTTACAAAGCCGTTTGCCATCGATGAGCTTCTTGCAAGAATAAGATGCCTTCAAAGACGAAACGGCATAGTCAATAATGATAATCTTATAAATTTCTCCGATATTTCTCTTAATATTCAGACATATGAGCTTTCATGCATGGAAAATTCTCTCCATCTCGGATTAAAAGAATTTAGCATTATGGAAGTGTTTATAAGTAATCCCAATAAGGTAATAAGCAAAGAAAAGCTTATTGAAAAAATTTGGGGATATGAATCAGATGCTGAATATAACAATGTGGAAGTTTACATATCCTTTCTAAGGAAAAAATTAAATCATATAAATTCAAAATCTGTTATAAAAACTGTCAGAGGCGTTGGGTATCGTTTGGAGGATTCAAAATGATAAAGCGTCTTAAACTCAGATTTATTATAGTAAATATGATAATTCTGACCTGTATGCTTTTCAGCATACTTGCTTCG
>CAMWXM010000043.1 GCA_947178195.1 uncultured Ruminococcus sp. | reverse complement strand
AAATTATATAGTAAACCGTTTAAAGACATCCATTTTAAAGAAAAATTTTCTAAAGAAAAATTTGATGTAATTAAAAATAAAATAAACTTATTAAGCAAATTAATTCCATTTGATTCACTATTATATAATTCTGAATTTATAGTGTTGATAGATAAGGACTGGTTAAAAGCTAAAAAGGAACATATCGGATACACATTTGACGGTAATATAACGGTTGTTGGAAGGATAGGAAAATTTATTGAAACAGGCAATGAAAGTGATAAACCAGAGTTAATAAAAACGCTTGATCAAATACAAAAATATGCCATCTCTTTGCTTAATGAACTTGGTTTCATAAAAGCTGAGAAAGCATATCTTGTAAATCCCATTGCCATCTATTACTGAAAATCGTTTTCATTATTCCTAATTTTCTTTAAAATTTCCTTAGAATATCTTTCAAATTCTTCTGATTTTTTCTGATTGTCTCTTATTACTTCATCTACCTGTTTGAAATGAGAACATATCATTTCTTTTAAATTAAAATGTGAATTCTTTTTGCGAAACATTAATTTCACCTTCTCTACAAGTTAATATTATAGCTTATTCATTTTCATCAAATAATGTGATAGTATAACGTTCTAATCGAAATTGGAAAATTTGGATTGTGTTATACACCCATCCATTTGCTGAGCATAGAAACAATGGATTCTCTTTAAAATGTTCTATAATATTGTTACCTTTGAAATACACAAGTATTCTAAATTAGCATTAAAAAAATCAGAAGCGTACAAGGCTGTCAGTAAGTACTTTCTTTAAATTTATTATGTTTACTTTAAAAATAGGAGCGGAAATCCGCTCCTATTTAATTTTCTTATCAATTTCCTTACGCAAACATTTGACAAAGTTGTCTCCGGCAATGCCATTTTGATGATATCCCCACTGCCCTAAAAGGTAGTTTACGGCATTAAAAGTACCATCGCCGAAATGTTCGTTTTCGTCCATTCCGTACTTATTGATTCCCAGCTTTTTAGCAATAAGCAGCATTTCTTTCAGTGCAAGACAACCTTTATCACCTTTTTTACAGCCTGATTTATCAAGTACAGACTTAGTGATTGCTTCCTTTTTGGAAATGCCCAGCGTTTTAGCAATGCCGTCCGCATACGATTTTGCCAGCTTTTTGTAGTTAGATTTGATATAATCTGCGTCCGACTTGTTGTCCACAAATCCGCCCTCAACAAGCACCGCAGGAGCATAAGTTTCTCTTATAACCCCAAAGTAGTCTCTGCCGTCACTTTGAGTTTTTGTCTTGATTCCACGACTTTTCATCAGCTTTGAAACCTCTGCATTGATGTTCTCAGCAAGCTTTTTTGAAGTACCGCCAACAGCGCTATGATAAACCTCAAACCCCTGTCCACCCCCGGCGTTAAAGTGAACGCTTATGACTAAATCAGGCTTGTATGCGTTGCAGACTCTTATGTATTCGTCCATATCCGTGTCAATATCCTGAGTACGTGAAAATTTATAGTCAATACCGTACTCGCTGAGAAATTCAGCCAATGCCAAAGCCGTTTTAAGCGTATATTCTTTTTCGACTATGTACTTTGCTGCACCGCCATCAATACCGCCGTGTCCGGGAATTATAAATACTTTTTTGCTCATAATTTTTACCTCTCATTCTTTGAAATTAGTGTCTATCTCCGGCAGTCCTGCCACACTTGTAAGTATCGAAAGCACACCTGCCAAAACAGCCGCAGAACCTACAGCCAGCCAGTTCACATCATCTATTACGGCAGACGTGCCAATAGTTGCAATTGCTGTCTGTGCTATGGTTTTGACGGCTCTTATACCGGCGGCTTTAATCCATAATTTCCTGTTTTTCATTTTGAATCCTCGCTTTCTGTCGGCAATTCCATGAACTCGGAATGCAGCTGAGTCATTACCCCATTGCCGCCAAGCCCATGATACTGCTGATACATATTCTCAAAATTTTCTTTTGCAAAAATTGGAGCATAGCCAAGTTCTGTATACTTATTATAGTTATGAAGCATACGGTCACGAAGCAAAGCCTGCACTCCTAATTCAACGGCTTTCTGTCTTGATTCCTGATTTTTCAGGCGTGTAAGAATAGCTTTCGTACCGATGCCAAGAATACCAGAAGCCGACAAAATTGAAATGATAATTGTAATTACATTCTGCATGATATTTCCTCCCTCAATGGTAAATTTCTATACTTTTTATCAGTGGACGACTGTTGTTTGTTCTTCCAACCCACACCAGATAATAATTACTTGCTGTCACATTCTCACACGGTGTCAAGGTCGTAACATAATCATCACTGTAAATCCATTGCAACGACAAATCAATGTAATTATCCTCGGTTTGCGCAGCAGTAATAATATCTGCCGGATTGCTGCTTTCCGACTGCACCAGCCGCATTATTCCGGATTCTGCACTTCCGGCTATAAACCGCATGGCAATCTGCATTGACGATTCAATAGAAATCGAACGGGTACAGCAAGTATACACCTGTGTGTCCCAGCCAAAAATGGATATGCTGTAATTCAAGGCATACTCATTATCTGCACTGCAAAAAGCATTATTCTCTGCTGTAAATTCATCCAAACTATACACCGCATCTCTGTATTTTAGATATATGCCGTCACGATTTTCAGCACTGTAAACCACAGCTTTTGATGGAGCTGTGCCGCCTGACTGAGGAATTTGCAGCACCTTTGGCACAAGCGTATTCAGCTTTTCATCTGATGCTGCTGATACGCCCATTGCTGTAAGGTTTGCGGCTAAACGGTCACGCTGTTTGTCTAATTCTGCCAAGTATTGTGAGATAGAAGCCACTATTCCGTCACCTCCACTATATCTGCAAGAGCCGTCTGTATATCGTCAATAAGCGATTGAACATCGGATTTTGAAGCATATTTTTCATCCAAAAATTGTGCGGTAAGAGAATCCAGAAACTCCTTATTGCCATGATTGTGAGCGTCAACTTCAAGCTTCTGGATTTCGTCCTTATTGGACTGAACAGCAAGGGTATTCTCATCACAGTACCTTGTAAAATCCGCAGCAAGTTTATTATACTCACTTTTCAAATTATCAGATCTTTGAGAAACAGCTTGAATGGATTCTGCTGTACTTTCAGAAAGTGTCTGTATTTGAGAGTTTACAGTTTCAGTTTTTGCATAGGGCGATAAATCTACCCCTCCATCATTCCCATGACGAATAAATGCCGTATGTACACCATTTGCATCAGTTATAGAAACGAGAACACCGTCATCCCGTTCAGTTAAGATAACTATCGGACTAACTCCATCAGAACCATTGACACCGTCCTGCCCGTTAGTACCGTCAACGCCATCTCTGCCGTCAGCTCCTTTTTCGCCGTCTTTGCCCGGTAAACCGTCAGCGCCTTTCAAACTTTCGAGCCACTCCGCTTCTGTTCCTGTAAATCCATGCTCTACAGCAATAAGGTATGCTGATTTTCCATCTGTACCGTTCTGCCCATTGACACCATCAATACCATTTTTACCATCAGTACCGTCCCTTCCGTCTTTACCCGGCAAACCATCAATGCCTTTCAGACTTTCAAGCCATTCTGATTTTGTTCCAACAAAACCATTTTCTACAGCAATTTCAAAGGCTGACTTGCCATCTGTACCATCTTTACCGTCTGCACCGTTCTGCAGAGAGGCGGCTTTTTCGTCCAATTTCTGCAAAAGCTGTGCATACAGGTCAGGCGTGGGAGGAATTTCTTCTGCACCATCAGGCATAAATCCTGACGGTCTGATGTGAAGAGCGATAGAAACGGTCGTAGCGCGAAGTCCGCTTGTGTTTTCAGAATCATAGCCGAATATTGACATTTTAACCGTGCCGGCATGAAGCTCCGAAGGAAGCAGACAGGACGTGCCGTCACTGCCGAGTACACGGTTGTAGGTTTCATCACACTGCGTAAACTGTACTACCTTGTGAAACTTTTTCCAATCGCCATCAAAAACAAATTTCAGATTAACAAAAGCGATTTGTTTATCAGCAATAACTTCACGCTCTAAAACCTCGATTTTCTGCTGTTTTACAAGAAATTTCCACATTATGTATACACACCTCTCCATGTATTATTATTGCTATTCCATTCAAGATAGCCGTCTGTACATTGGATTTTTTGAAGATGCCCGTTATAATAACTATTATCATAGTCTGAGCAAATCCAGTTTGTCGGTTTTGTTATGGCGTTCCATTGCGAGATAGTGCCTTCATAAGTAATTGTAGACAAATTTTTGCACGTAGCGATCATATTGGCACCAAAAGATGTACAATTTGTTGAAATGGTCAGGCTCGACAATCTTGTACACCCTGTAAACATAAATTTACCAGTCAAACTACATTCAACTCGAGCAGTTTTCAGCAACGCACAGTCAGCAAATGCATAATCTCCGATTAACATTACCTTTGATGGGATGGTAACCTCTTCTAATCTTGTATACCGAAAGGCTTCAGTACCAATCTCTTTAACAAAATCCTGAAGATTTATTTTCTTCACTCCATAAGTACTGCCGATATAATATTGCGCACCTGTAAATCCTATAAAAGCACGATCTCCAATTTCTGCAATAGTATTAGGGAGTGTTACATTTTCGAGATTATCACATCCAGTGAACATATAATCTCCGATTTTGCTTATACCGGAAGCAACCGTTACATTTTTCACACTTTGATTTTGAGCAAACGGAGACGAGCTGCTGTTGCTGTAAGAGTAGGTTGCCCCTGTTCCTGTCAGCTTAAGTTGTCCATCTGAAAATAAAGTGTAGAATGCATTCGCACCACACTGCCCGGCAGAAACAAGAACAACGCCTGTTGCTCCTGTTACTTCTTCGACCTCCGTCAATCTGTCCTGTAATTCCTTTACACGCTCGTTCAGTTCTGTGACAGTTTTGTTATAACTGTCCAGCTTTGATAGGATTTCTGACACTTTGCACTTTCCTAAAATACACTTCACATATCCGCATTTTGTTGTATTTTCACGATAATCTGTAATGTTAGACTGTGATATGGAAACCGCACCTGCAGAAAGCCGTATCTCTGCAAGCGTTAAAAATTTCTTTGTTTCAGTATCATTGAATATCGGATGAGCATCTGTTCCTATACCGGCGGCTGCTGAAATTTCAAACTTGCATTCTCTTGCGTTTTCAGCCGTATCACAGCTAATTCCGATAAGGACATAGGTAATTGCCGCTGCTCTCACATGACTGCTTAAATCGAGTACAAGAGGCGTATCGCTCATAAAATAATGTCCGTTTATCCAAGCCTTTCCAGTGCCGACCGTAACCGTAAGATTGCCGTTTGATGTTATCTTAAAACATTCTCCGTATGTATCAAAAACACCATTACAGATAAGTCCTGACAAATACTTATTGAAGTCTTCTGCCGTGTACACTCTGTCAAGATTTTTCGAATTAAATAATCCGTATGAAATTGCCATAAAATCACCCCTTTAAATTTTAAACGTTGGCGTTAATCCTCTGCCGTTCTGGTCAAAGCTCTCTATCATGCCAATAAGTTGTATTTTCGGCTGAGTTAATCCAAACCGTTCATGCTGAACCGTCACATAATCGCCGACAAAATAATCCTTATTGTACTGATACTGCCGACCGTCAGCGGCAATTGTAGATTCGCTTGTTTCAGTTATAGGAATCAGATTTTCAGCTCCTCTTTCCTGTAAAAGTTCCAGATATTCAGCATCTGGGACTTTTACGGTTTCACCGTTTTCCTGAGACTCCTGCTGAATGTCCTTTGCATCAACATATATCTCATATCGATCAAGATTTTTAGGTTCTTCTCCTTGGAAAAATATCGTTCTTTTACGGTTATTTCCCTCTCCGCTGCCAAATATGTACGCAGTATTTTTCATGGCAGTGCAATCCGATAAATATGAGAAACTCAGCAAATTGTTGTAAGAATCCGAGAAAACAATATGTGGATTTTCTTCCTGTAAAATGCTTCTGTCAATACCCTCAGAAAGTTCAAAAATCATCTTGTACCTACCGCTGTTCACAGATGTTTCCTGCAGTCTAATATTTGCCGTGCCGCCTGTCAGTTCGCACATTTTATATGTCCATTCCATCAGATTATCGTAGCTTACCTGCAACATACGCTTTTTGCTCCAACAGTTTCCTGCTATATCGCCAAGCTCTAATCCGAGGATTTTTCGCTTTCCCTCACGGTCAAAAAAAGGGTCTATACAATTTCTCCTAACTGCCATTTGCAGCATGCTTCCGTAGCTTGTCAGTGGATAAAAGGTAAGCGTGGGATAAATTATCCTGCGACTTAAAAGCGACATTAAAAATCTACCCGTTACAGTCAGATAATCGCCATTTTCCTCATTTGTTTCAAGCCTGACAGATTCGATAATTCCATAGTGAGTTTTATCATCACTGCGCCCTATGATTTTACCCATTTTGAATATTTTAAGATTGTGTTCATTTGCGGCAATGTACACCTCAAACAGTCCGCATTCATAATATTCCACGTCCCATAAAAGACTTGAAAAACTATCGCAGACCGCCTCTAAAACAATAGAAACACCATTATCCTCAAACTGCATATCATACACTTCTATCAGCATTTTACACCCCCAGAAAAGCATCTGTATGGATAATAGTAACTCGAAAATCTTTCACATTTTTTCCGGTAAGGAAAAAGGCGTTTTCTCCTTTTTGCAATGTAAACCAAGTCGAACCAGCCGCCAGTCGGTTGATGATATTATAATCAACGCCGTTACGTGTCAAAGTAATAGTTTTGTTTCCGGTTTTCGTAGTAATTGTGATGACTTCTCCAGCATTAATACTGCCATTGATTATAAGGTATTCTCCAAAATCATTGTAAATAGACGGCGGCGGCCCATCTTTCAGAGCCTCAATCTTTATTGTAAATCCGACCTCATCACCTTTATTTGTAAACCTTATGACAGGATCATAATTGTAGTAACCAAGAGGAAAAGGCTCATCGCTTTCAGGAAACGGAAAATGAAATGCACCCATTATATAGCTATAGTAAGCATAGGTCGGAGCAATACTGTACCAGTAAATATCAGGACAAATTATTGATATTTGACCGCTTGTTAGATTAGAAAAATTGCTGACTGTACAAGTTTCAACATAACCCTCGGCATATACATCAATGTTCGCTGTGCGATAGTATACCTTGATATATCTGGACGGCTTAACTACACGATACAGAACATGACGGCGTGTTTCAATATTGATTCCACGCATTTGAAAAGAAATAACAAGATTTCGTTTTTCAATAAATGCATTGTTCAGATAACTGCCGTCTGTTCCTGCGTAAGTGGAGGTGCTGATAGTTCCGGCAGGAGGATACAAGCCGTCAATTTCAGAGGCCATATATTTGTTGGCAGTAGTTGTCATATTAATCTGCTCGCCATTTTCATCTTCTAAAATCAAAGTAAATTTCAAACTACCACCCCTTTAAGCGCATTTTTTGTCTGTCTGAGAATTTCAAGCCTTGACAGTGACTTAGGACTATTATTTGTTTGATTTACCGTCCTGCTGTTATCAGTATTGTAGTAATTGTTAACGATAGAGTTTGACTTTGGAGCATTGCCAAGACCGCTGACATTCCAGTCCATTCGGAGCGACCTTTCAGCAGCTTTCATAACATCCTGCCCCATAGAATTCACAGCATTAACAGCATTCTTCACCTTGTCGTCGATGCCCTCCGCAAAGCCGTAAACAAGGTTATAACCAAGCTCTTCCTTAAATAGCTTTGACGGAGAATTGATGCCAAAAAAGTCTTTTACACCGTCCCAGATACCCTCGCAAAATCCGGAAATCTGATCCCAGAGCCATCCTGCTGCACCGCTGATGCCTTCCCAGATGCCGGATACAATATTTGAGCCAATATCAAGCATTTTGCCGGGAAGTTCTTTAAAACTATTCCAGATATCGCTTACCAGATCTTTGATAGAAGATATAATGGTTGACACCACACTTTTCAGACCATTGAGCAGGGACGTAAGAATCTCTTTGCCCTTTGCAAGCCAATCAACTTCTTTCAGCTTCGCCACCATCTGTTTCAGCATATCCCAAATTGCAGACAGAACATCAGGAATTGCGCTTACAAGTCCTGACACCAAAGCGGCTATCATCTGGATCGCCGCCTCTATTATCATAGGAAGATTGTCGATTATAGCTTGTACAAGTCCGGTCAGCAATTGAAATACAGCGTCTATTATCATAGGAAGATTATCTATAAGTCCCTGTACAAGAGACGTGATCAGCTGAACCGCCGCTTCAATTATCATAGGGAGATTATCGACAATTCCCTGTATCAGTGCTGTTATTAAATCAAGAGCAGCCTGTATTATCATAGGCAAATTGTCAATTATGCCCTGTACCAAAGACATTACAAGCTGAATTGCTGCTTGTATTATCATGGGCAGATTCTGCACGATTCCATTTATCAGCGCCGTTATAATTTGCAGTGCGGCATTTATAATCTTTGGCAGATTCTTGATAATTCCATTTACCAACGCTGTTATGATCTGCAAAGCACCCTGTACAAGTGCAGGAAGAGCCTGTATAAGACCGTCAATAATAGTCTGTATAAGTTCCACAGCAACGGGAATAAGCTCTGGCAGAAGGTTGGAAATAAAGTCCACAAGTGATGTTATCAATTCACTTGCAAAAGAGGCAAATTCAGGTATCATATCAGTAAAGGACTGTACAATTCCGGGAAGATTGTTTTTTATAAATCCGCTTATGGACGAAATGAAACCAGACAGTTTTTCCTTTATGCCGTCAAAAAATTCGGACACACTTTTACCTGAATTCTTAAAAGCAATAAATCCGCCTACAAGTGCAGCTACAGCGGCTATAACGCCCATCATAGGCAAAGACAGACCACCCAACAACCCCGACAGCTTGGGCAGAAGCTTCATAATACTTCCAACACTGCTTGTTGCCTTTCCGACCATGATAAGCACAGGCCCTAACGCTCCTGCAACAAGTCCAATTTTTACAGCTATGTCCTGCGTCCGTGGACTCAGGTTATTGAACTTGTTCACAAGCTCCTGAATTTTAGCGATTATTGGAGTCAGGTAATTTGCCAAAAGCTGCCCCAAAGATGTTAATAGCACATCTATAGAAGATTTTAACTGCTCTATAGAACCGCCGAAACCGCTCATCATAGCCTGAGACATTTCATCGGTAGTACCTGTACAGTTGTTGATGGAATCACTCAACTCTCCAACATCGCTTGGAGCTGTATTGATAAGAGCCAGCCACGGAGCCATCTGGTTTTTACCGAAAATGGCGGAGGCGGCGGCGATCTGTTCGGACTCTGAAAGCTTTGAAAATGCGGCATTAAGTTCCTTCTGAATTACAATAGAATCCTTCATAGAGCCATCGCTTTCGGTAACCGAAATTCCAAGCTGTTCCATCATTGCCGCACCCTCTTTTGCAGGACTTACAAGCCTTGCAAGACCTGTTTTAAGAGAGTTTGCCGCAACCTCAGCTTCAATACCGTTATTTGCCATAACACCCATGTAAAGTGCCGCATCGTTTACCTTATATCCTGCGGAAGAGAAAATCGGAGCGGCAACAGACATTGCGCCTGACAAGCTGTCCACATCCAACGCTGAGTTATTGCAGGCAGCGGCAAAAATATCAGCATAATTTGCTGCTTCATCAAAAGAACCGTGAAATCCGTTGATGGTTGCAACCAACCCGGCAGAAACCGTGTCCAAATTGCCACCTTCACCTGCTGCCAGATTCATGGCAGGAGCGAGAGCAGATGCCGCCTGTTCAGCCGTCAGTCCTGCGCGAGCAAAGTTAAGCGTTGCCGTGGCTGCATCACTCATTCCGAAAGTAGAATTTGAAGCAGCGTCTTTCATGGCTTTGTCAAGTAGATTAGCCTGTTCTTCAGTATTACCCATTGTAGCATTGGTAAGCTGCATGGTTTTGTCAACCTCTGCAAATTTTACCGCCGCTGTTGTTCCAATTCCAGCCACTGCGCCTGTCAGGGGAAGTAATGCCTTACCAGCATTGGAAATTTTTTCACCTGCGTTTTCAAACTTACCGCCGGCGACTGCTATCTTTTCAAGTGCCGTTGACGATTGATTTGCCTGTGATTCAAGACTCTTTAAATCCTGTTCTGTTTCAATAATTTCACGCTGCAAAGCATCGTACTGCTGCTGTGATACAGCGCCGTTTTCAAGGGCGGTATTTGCCTGTTCTGCAGCGGTTTTCAGAGTTTCCAGTTTTTCCTTTGTCGAACCAATACTGTCGGCAAGAAGCTTCTGTTTCTGCGACAAAAGCTCTGTATTGCCCGGATCGAGTTTTAAAAGCCTTTCCACGTCTTTAAGTTCAGACTGTGTACTTTTTATATTCTTGTTTACTCCCTCCAGAGCCTTTGAAAGCTTGGTGGTATCACCATTTATCTCAACGGTTATGCCCTTAATTCGATTTGCCATTTTTTCACCTCCTACCGCTAAAACTTATCGAAGTCCTCCTGTGTCGGTTTATACGGATAATTAAAATCGTCATTTTCTTTTTCTGTGAACATATCGTTAACAAGCCCGATGGTCAGCAGGTCGAGTTCCGACAAACTCAACCCAAGCTGAACGCATCGGAGCAGAAAAAGCGGAGTTGTCATTTCCCTGTCAATCGGGCGATGTTTTTTTTAGACTTAACCTGTGTTTCGGTATTCAATCCCCACAGTCCAAGAAGCTGTGGAAGAACTTCATAAATTGAAAAAGTATTGAACTGCTCTAACCATTCATCAGGTTCAGAAGGAACGCCCTCCGGGTTAGCGTGTTTTGCCATGATATACGCTATATTTTCAAAAACTTCAAGAGATTCAATACTCAATGCGGAGTTTTCTGTATCTTCATCTTCATTTTCATTAACGGATTTCTTTAAATCTGCTAAATCCTTGTAAATGTCACGTCCGAATTTTAAGCGATAAAGGCGAGGCACAGCCGCACTCGCCTTGAAAGGTACTTCAATTCCATCCACGATAATATTTTCCTTTATAGCCATACTATACCTCCGTTAAGATGTTGTTTTGTCAGTAGATTTGGTTGTGACAGTATTGGAACTTAACATTGACTCATCCGGCATATACACAGATTTGAACCAATTCTCATACTGTGCATCCTGAGTAGCTTCACAGGTTTTAGCCTTAACAAGACCGTTAACAAGAGCCGTTGCAGTAAGGGACAGTGTTTCTGTTTTAACTTCCTTGCTATCTTCAATAGTGCTGGACTCTGTTGCCGGACGGCTTGCGGTACAGCAGTAGAACACATGACGAATATGGCGTTTATCGCCGTCAAACTCGAAAAAGAGTGCGAACTGTGCCGCTTCAGCTGTGTTTGTTTCGTAAAGAACGCCTCTGGCGTCAAGCTTTTCGCCTAATATTTGTGTTGCAAAATCCAACGGCACAAGAGCTATTTCAAGGTCGCCTGTGTATCCGGAATTGTTGTTAATGACGTAATAAACGCCATTGTCAGCATAAAAGTTTTCATTTTCGCCCTCTGCGTCAATCGACAGTGACACTGCTCCGGGCAATCTGTGGACTGCTTCATAAACGGGCATTCCATCATCATCGTAAGACTTGATTTTCGCCCAATGTACCTTATTCAGACCAAATTTGACCTTATTTTTATCTCCAACAGCCATAGTTAAACCTCCATTTCATACAGGATCTCATAGAGCTTTTCGCTTTCGATCCATACCTCTGTTTTGTTATAAAAAATATGATGCTGTTTCAGGATTTCCTCCACATGTTCCTCTGTTTCAGGAGATTTTTCATCCGTGTACAATTCAATGTCAAGTTGTTTAAAGCTGTAATACATCAAATTATCAGCTGAAAATGTATTCTCTCCCGGCGACAGAAAAATCAGAAAAGGAGGCTGTGGACTTTCACCCTCGGCAAAGTGATGATACGCAAAGGGGAATCCCATCTCCTGCATCATTTCATTTATCTCTTCGTAATTCATGACAGCTCCTTTGCAATAAGCGATTCCAGAAGTTCTGCGCCGTTTTCCTCAGCAGGAGCAATATGCGGCTTGCCATTCACACGACCGCCGCCACGTTTGGCATGACCTTTCTCTAAAAGGTGTGCAATCTGATAGTGATCTTTGGAATGTACGGTCATTTCAAGCTTATGGCTGTTCTCTGCAACTTTCTTTGTTGCCCAGCTTTTAGCATATTTGCCCGTTCGCTTCGGAGCATTGTCAGAAATTTCTTTTCTGACAGAAGCGGCAGTTTTACGAACGGCTTTCTTCATAGCATCATCCGCAAAATCGGCATATTCACGCAGACCTTTCATAATTTCATCAACCATATTATCAACAGAACTCATCGTTTTCACCTGCTCTTCTTATGTATGCAACGATTTTCATATAGTCCAAAGACCGAAAATTCGGCAGAATACTGTCAATATTGTAGATAGCGCCACGGAACTGAATCCGATGTGCAGATGTAGATAAATTGATTGTTTGAGGAGTCTGTCTAATTGTAAACTCAATGGACAGAGCCTCCTTTGTAACACCTGCTTCTGTGTTTTCCGAAGATGACTTTACAGCAACAGCCGCCCAGCAGGAGAAAGCTTCATCCCACTGAGCTTTGTGATTGCCAATATTATCAACCTTCGTGCTGTATTCCATAATCGTGATACGCTGATTTAATCTTCCTATCTCCATCAGATCACTCCTTCACGCTGTGCAAAAAGAATGGAACGCAATGATAAAGTCAGTTTGTGAAAATCCGCTGTATTTCTGTTTTCATAAAGATAGGACACCGTGAACAGCATCGCCGTTCTTGTGGTGTCCTCATTACTTTCAAACTGTTCTTCATTCATACGTCCAACATCCATACACAGCTTTTTTGCAGTCATCAGCAAATCGGAAATCAGCTTATCGTCCTCTGGGTGGTCAACACGAAGATAATTTTTTGCTTCCTGCAAACTTATCATCTTATGCGCCCTTTATCTTAAGTGTCTTTACAGCCTCCGGCAAGATAAGTCTGCCGTCAACACGCTTTGATGCAATGAATCCGACCTGACCATTCATAGCGAACACTTCGTTTAAACGCTTGAATGTAAAACCCTGCCTGTCGGCGATCCAGTAGTAAGAGAAATCGCCGAATGCTATCGCCGCTTTTCCTGCCGCAATTTCCGGAGCATAGCTTGACGTGTAGTAAGGACGGTTGAGGATTGTATCCGGAATACCTGCACTTACAGCCGGATTCCAGATGTAATTTCCGTTGCCGTCTTTCAGCTTGCGGAGAGCCTTGATCGTACTGTCGTTGAGTATCCATACCGCCTTTTTACGATAGGGCAACCTAAGCGAATAGAACAATTCCATCATATCATCGAAGGAAATGTTCGCCGTGGAGGTTGTAGCTCCGTTCTCTGCGCCGCCTGTCGCCGCAAAAATGCCTGTAGGCTTGCCGTTACCGTCACCGACAAGGAACGCTGCCTCTTCCTTTGCACCCACACGTCTTGCAAATTCTTTTGTGATGTACGAGGACAGGTCAAATGCGGAATCGTTGAGAAGTTCCTCTGAAACCTTGATAGCCGTACCTACCTTGAAAGCGGAAAGGGAAGCCTGACCGAATACATCATCGGAAAGAGAATACTGATTTTCCTCATCTATCCAGACAGCTTCGCCTTTAGATGTGACGATAGGTATCTTTCTGTCTCCGGAAGATGTCTTGATTACAGTTGCAAGCGGACGGAAAATGTTTTCATCTGTGAGAGCCTCGATGAGTTTTCTTTCAAATTCATCAGGTACAAGATAACCGCCCTCTGAATCTGTGCCTACCTGTAAATCGTTACGTACATCAACAAAATTGCGGTTGCGGAACGCATTCCAGAAAGCCTTGCTGTAAGTATCGCTTGCTGTACCTGTTTTTTCGGGATTATCCGATGGTACGACCGGTTTGCTGAGAATAGGTTCAGACGTAGGCTTCTGCATTTCCGCCTCTATCTCAGCCAGTCTTTCAAGACGCTGAATTTCCTTGCCCAGATCAACGATCTTCTTTTCCATTGCGTCATAGGTTTTGCTGTCCTCATCGGAAAGAATTCCGCTTTCCTTACTCTTGGAATCAAGGAAATTTCTCGCCTCGTCCCATGCATCTGCTCTCTTTTTTCTGAGTTCCTGAATAGTCATAAAAATTCCTCCTGTAAAAAATTAATATCTTAAAAGCTCCAGCCTTTTTTCAAGCTGATTGATTGGCGTACCCTTGATAGGTTCGGTTGATGCAGATATTTTCTGCAAAAAAGAGTTCCTTGATCTCGAAACGGAATACATCATTGCCTCTGCCGTATTTTTCTTTTTCGGATCGTCCTCTTCGGGTTCTTCTTCCTCAGATTCGCCCTCATCAGATTTATCCTCATCCGAATTATCTTCATCAGGTTCTTCCTTTGGAACAAACGGCATTTTTTCTTTCTTTTCATCAAAAAGAATTCCGTCAACAAAACCAAGCTGCAACGCCTTTTCAGCATTCATCCATGTTTCATCATCCATCAGCTTGGAGATTTTATTGCGACTGAGCTTAGTTTTTCGGGCATAAGCATTGATAATACTCTCCTTGACTTCCTCCAGAAGTTCTATAGCCTTTTCCATATCAGACTTATTTCCTGCCGCCATAGTCATAGGATTATGTATCATCAGCATCCCGGTTGGAGCTATCAGCGTTTCATCTCCTGCCATAGCAACCACAGATGCAGCCGAAGCCGCAATGCCGTCAACCTTAACTGTGACCTTGCCTTTATGGTCTTTCAGCATTGTGTAGATTTGACTTGCCGAGAAGCAATCGCCGCCCGGACTATTCAGCCATACAGTAAGATTACCACTGATTTTTGACAGCTCATCACGAAACATAGCTGGAGTAATTTCATCTCCCCACCATGTTTCATCCGCAATAGGACCGTTAAAAATCAGCTCTGTTTCCGATGTTTCTTCGTTCTTTACAAAGTTCCAGAATTTCTTCATTCTGTAGTACCCTCGCTTTCTTTAGAATTTTTATCTGCAAACGCACCTGCATCTGCTAATTTTGTAAATGAACCGTTACACAGGTACAAATCGCCGCCTTCCTCTGCCGGTATTCTGTTAAGCTCTTCTAAGTCGCGAATGTCGTTAGCAGACATCCAGCCGTTCTGACGCGCGGTTGCATAACCTGACATTCTGCTTGCATAATCGCCACGGAGCAGTCCTTCAACATTAAATTTGGCGA
>CAMWXM010000042.1 GCA_947178195.1 uncultured Ruminococcus sp. | reverse complement strand
CCGAGTGTATTTTTCAACGTGTGCCATACTGTTCTCCTTTCGGTAAAAGTGGGGGAACTGTTTTCCGACCAACTGCGTTTGGTCGAGCAAGCTATACCAAAATTTTTTTACGCCCGCAAGGGGCTGAAATTTTGGTTGCTTGCTCTCAAACGCCGAGGGCTAAAATCCGCCCGCTTCCGCAGGCGGATAATCTGTCAGTACAGATCGTCAAGCTGTCGGACAGCTTTCTTTTTTTGCTTTTCTATGGTATGATAATATGTCCGCATTGTCGTTCCGACGTCGGAATGTCCTAGAAGTTCAGATATGACTTTTATATCCTCGCCTTTTAAAATAAGCGTTGTAGCGAATGTGTGCCGCAGGGAATGTACTATATCGTTTACTCCTGTAATGTTGCACTTGCGTAGTATGCTTGAAAATATGCGGTGCATATTGTGCGGGGAAACTATGGTGTGTTCCTCTGTGGCAATAACACGCTTATCATCATTAACGATTTCTTTCAGCTTGCGAAGAGCCTCGGCGGCATTTTTATTTAGGCTGACATAACGGACGGACTTTTTAGTTTTCGGGGTATGTTGTTCCTCAATAATATATTTCGTTTCGCCTTTTTCACGGGACTTATGTTCCGACACATTGCCGTGTATGTAAATGGTATTGGTTTCAAAATCAACATCTTCCCATTTGAGATAAAGTGCCTCTCCCAGCCGTATGCCGGTGTTTAGCATAAGCAGGAAAGCATAGCCGTATCGGTATACATATTTTCCGTTCTGATATTTTCGTGTGCATTCCTGCACAATGGCGCTTATCTCGTTTCGGTTATATGCACGAATCTCTTTTGTTTCCTGTTTGGCTTTAGAGGGCAGGGAAACCGTCAGCATAGGATTTTGGAGAATTTCGATTTTTGCCGTACCTAACGTCAGGCAGGAGTTCAGATTATTGTACGCTTTTTTCATTGTGGAATAGGAGTGAGTTTTGGCGATTTCCGACAGCATTTTCTGAATGTCGTTGGCGGTGAGAGCCTGTATTTGAATTGAGCCGATATAGGGGAAAATCTGATATTTGCAGCTTTGTTCCACACGGTCAAAGCTGGACGGCTTGAGTTCGTTGATTTTTATACTGTACAGCCAATGTTCCATATATGACTGTACGCTCAGCTTTGAAATATTGGCGAGGTCGTATTTTGCCGCTTTGGTACGCAGTTCCTTTGCCTTTCGGCGTGCCTCTGCCTCGGTGCTGCCGTAAACGGAAAGTCGTTTACCGCCGCCTATTGAAACCTTTATTTCAAATCTGTTGTCAGAGCGTTTTGTTGCTTTGTCTGCCATTTGTGTCCCTCCTTATAATATGTAGGTTCGTCCTGCATACTTGTCGCACCATTCCTCAAAACGCTTTACGTCAATTCTGAGAGAGCCGCCGATTTTAAGGCTTGGGAATGTTTCAGACTTGAAAAGCTTGTAGACCTGTGTTTTGCCGATGTGGAGAATTTTCATAACATCATCGGGAGTGTAAAAGTTTGTTGAGTAGTTGTTTTGCATATTAATCATCCTTTCTTAATGACAGTTTGACAGTGACTGCCAAATGTCTTTGTTATTAGATTTGTTTAAACTGACAGGGGCTTGACAGCACCTTGACGGTCATATATGAGGTATGGGTTAATGTTGTACACGCCGCACTGCCTGTTTGGACTTTTTCGGTCGTCGGGGGTAAATTGTATGTAGTTATGCTCGCAAAGGATTGTCAGAGCCTCGTCAAGTTGTTTTGCTTTATATTTTTGGCAGAAGCGTTTTATATCTCTTGCACGAAAACAGTTGCTGCCGCTCTTTTTAGCATTGGATACAATACGGTCCGCTGCATATTCGGCAATGGCAAGGTCGGTATCGGTATTGAAAATAATATCGTTCTGCTCCATAAAGTAACGTGCGATTTTAACGGCGGAGCTTACTGTTTTGGGGGAAACAAGTTCATTTACGGAATGCTCGCAAAGGTGGAGAAGTCCGCATATTCTTGCAGTTTTGCCCGCCAGTTTGCTTAAAAATGTACGGCTGACGCTGTACTTGCCTTTCTGTCCCAGCTTGATTTCAATTTCGTCATAAAAGCTGCTGAACAGCTTGAAAGCCTCTGCGGACATTTTAATGACGGCATTAGTAGCTTGCATTTCAAGCAGTCTGTTTATAAGAGCGATATAACCGGTTTTTATATCGGGTTCAACGGGAGCATACTGCAATGTGCGTTTTCCAAGCATTGAGGGTGGTCGGCTGAACAGGAAACGCTGTGCAAGTCCCTTGCCGATAAACTGCTTGTCCCCGATAAAATCAGAAATAACCGAGGGCTGACAGCATATGCCGAATGTTATCAGTGGACGGTGCAGAAGCAGACTTCCGCTGCCCTTGCGGTCAATGGAAATGCTCTGACCGTCATAGGCATTGAGATAAATGTTTATATTGCTCCGACCGATTGAATAAAGTCCCGACATTACGTCAAATACGCCCTCGTCCGACAAAATGGATATTTTGTCGTTGTTTCGGGACATTATGACCGCAAGAGCCTCCGGCGTGCAGTCGGCGGCAATAAGTCTTAGGGGAACAACAGGATTTGACAGCAAGTAGGATAGTTCGGTCTGCACTTCATTAATCTGATTCTCGTCGGCATTGTCGTTTATAAGTTTGTTTTTCTGTACTTCAAGCCGTTTGACGTTATTTTGGTATGCGGCAATTTCAGCGGCGTGAGTAAGATTGTAATTCTCCGTGTAGCTGTAAATCGGAGCTGTAAGTGCGGAGAATACAGCCGATTTGCGTTCGCCCGGTTCTGCTATGACAGCGGTGTAGAGGCTTAATTCCTCCTGCCATTCGGGAGTTATGCGGATTTTTGTCTTGCCTTGCACACAGGCGGCAAGTATTGCCGATGAAAGCGCAGATGGCATATCATAGTGGACTTGCAGGGCGTTTGAGATTTGTTTTACATAGTTCTGCAAAACTGCGGGAAGTTCCTCTAATGGGAAAGGCAGCGGTTCTGCTGTGCTTACAAGGGGGATAGGTGGCTCAAGAAAATAGTAGGACATTTTGTTTTCTCCTTTTTTCTGAAAAACTATTGCATTTTGTTTTAAAATATGCTATAATATTCTTGTGATAGAAATTATTGCTAAATATTGTTGAGATATATTTATAATAGCGCAATAATATTGAGTTGTCAATGCTTTTTCGAAATGTTATTATATTTTTGTGACTTTTTACAAATTTATGGAGCGTGTAGTAGATGAATTATGATAATTTTGTACAAAAATGCAAGGAGATAGGTTATACTCCCAGTGGGTTAGTCAAAGAACTTGGTATTAGCGACGGTAATTTAGGAAGTTGGAAAAAGGGCGGTAATCCGAGCCTTGCGGTTTTAAATCAGCTTTCGGATAAGTTAAAGTGCAGTACAGATTATTTACTTGGAGTGGAAGATACCTCTGTTACACCAAAGGACATATTGGATAAAACGTTCAAGACTTTCATGGCATTGCCTCAAAGGATTGCAAGTCTAAAAAGCGGAAAAGTTATTGAGGAACCGGAACAGTTAGAAAAGTATTTGAACTGTGAACAGGGATATTTGTTTATGACAGAGATAATTGAGTACGGTCCTGCTGATGAAAAATACACCGCAGAGCAGAATGCAAAAATGGAGTATAAAATACTTGATATATTGGACAGATTGGCAGATTCGGCTAATTATAAGGCTTTACAAATACAAATTTCAAGAATTGTACTGTATTGGCTGAAAAAATCCGATGAGAAAAAGTACGGAAAGCTTTCCGAATGTGTCGAGCTTGCACAGGGTAAGCTAAAGTTTCTTCAGGACGGAACGTTAAGTAAATCAAAGAATGATAATTACGGATTTAACACTTCCGATGTATTTTTCTTGATGAAACATTTTAATGTATCGGTGGGGTATATGTTTACAGGGAATAGAGGCGCATAGTAATAAAGCTCTTGACTGTCAAAGCTTTGTCAGGCTGTTGTCAAGCAGCGTAAATACGTCTGTAGTCCAATTAAGGGCTATTGTCAAGATTTCAGCGAGTATAAGGAGATGAGATAAATGGATATGACTGCAAGCAGAATATGTGTAATAGATCCATTGCCTGTTTATAGCGCTGTTGATATTCCAGCACCAAAATTTGAGTATAAAACCACTAAGATAAATAACCGCCGATATTTGGGAAATAAGTATAAGCTGCTGCCGTTTATCGAAAGAGTTGTGAACAAAAACACAAAAAACATAAACTCTGTTGCAGATATATTCGCAGGAACAGGGGCGGTTGCATCAGCTTTTATTGATAAAAGAATTATTACAAATGATACGTTATACAGCAACTATATTTGCCATATAGCGTGGTTTAGTTCACAATCTTACTCAAGAGAAAAGATTGTACGGTATGTTATTTACTTTAATTCGATTAGTGCAGACAAAGAAAACTATATGACAGAAAACTTTGCCGATACATATTTTAGCAAAAAGGATTGCAGTCAAATAGGATTTATACGACAGAATATAGAAGATGAATTTGCAGCTGGGAACATAAATGAACGTGAGCGGGCTATACTTATTACTTCACTTTTGTACGCTATGGATAAAATAGCAAAAACCTGCGGGCATTATGATGCATATCGTAAGGGAGTAATATTTGATAAGTCGCTTGAATTGTATGTGCCGATACCGCAGGAATGTAACAATACTGATAATAAATGCTATAATATAGACGCTAACGAACTTGTCAAGAGCATTTATGCCGATTTGGTCTATATCGACCCGCCGTATAATTCCCGACAGTATTGCGATGCATACCATTTGATTGAAAATGTAGCACGTTGGGAAAAGCCCGTTGTTAAAGGCGTGGCAAAGAAAATGGACAGATCGCAGCTTAAAAGTGACTACTGTACTCAGAAAGCGACAGAGGCATTTGAAAATTTGATTGCTAATGTCAATGCGAAGTATATATTGCTTTCTTATAACAATATGGCGAAAAAGGGAAATGACCGCTCTAACGCTAAAATTTCCGATGAAGATATTTACAGAATACTTGAACAAAAAGGCAAGTTGACGGTATTCTCAGAGGATTACAAGGCGTTTACCACAGGCAAATCAAGCATTGATAACAATAAGGAAAGGCTTTTCTTATGCAAATGTCGTTAGTAAGTGATGAGGATATAATATCCTCACCATTAAATTACATTGGCGGGAAATATAAGTTGCTGCCGCAAATTCTGCCTCTTTTTCCGAAAGTGGAAGGAACATTTATAGATTTGTTTTGCGGAGGTTGTAATGTTGGAATAAACGTTCCTGCCGCTAAGACAATTTTTAATGACAATAATCAAAACCTTATATATCTTTACAATACGATAAAAAATCTGGATAAGGATATTTTATTTGAAATGATTGATGAAATTATTTCAAAATACTCATTATCCCGTTCTGATATAAATAGTTACAGCTTTTACGGCTGTGAGAGTTCAAGTGGGCTCGGTCCATATAACAAAGAGGGCTTTTTGAAACTCAGAGATGATTTCAATAATCATACAAATTTTGAGTACCGATATTATGTTATGCTGTATGTTTTGGTAGTATATTCCTTCAATAATCAGATACGTTTCAATAGGGAAGGAAAATTTAATCTTCCTGTTGGTAAAAGGGATTACAACGAAAAAATGCAGAATAAGCTTTCACTATTTGTGGACAGGCTTAACGATGGTAACTATGAGTTTTCTTGTATTGATTTTGAGGATTTTGATATTTCATCTTTTGGGTCAAGGGATTTTATTTATGCTGATCCTCCATATTTGATCACCTGTGCTACTTACAATGAACAGAATGGATGGAACGAAGAAAAGGAAAAGTCATTATACAGATTTTTGGATAAAGCGACAGAGCATGGTATAAAATTTGCCTTATCAAATGTTTTAAGCAGTGGAGGAAAAGAAAACATATTGCTTAGGGAATGGCTCGAAAAAAACAAAAAACGCTATAATGTTACCCACCTTAATTTTAATTATTCTAATTCAAATTATCAAAAGAAAAACAGACAAATAGACTCTGACGAAGTTCTCATCACTAATTATTTAGGAGGGACTGATTATATTATGCCACATTTTACATTTCAATCTTACTCGTGGAGCTTGGGAACAACCAGTTTTCGTATGGCGGACTTTCACCGCAAGGTGGAAGAGCAGCTTGTATTGCTTAATGACTTTTGGAATATTCCCGAAAACAATGGAGTTGAATGGTCACGGGAAAGCGGGATACAAAAGAAGTATTATGAGTACCTTTTGAAAAATGGCTTTATATATGGAAAAATTGACAAAGATGAAGATAAAGAAAAAACTGCTCGTGAGAAAACCTCAGGGCTTGTTGATATAGGATTAATTGATGATACTCACAGGCTTACCGAGGTAGGTGAAAAACTCCTTGCCATTTCCAAAAGCGGCGATTTTTCTTCAGATAACGAATTTCATATTCCATGCGACAGCTTTCTCTATCTGAAACAACTTATAAAAACTGCTAATAAGGTGCAGGAAAGCTATGTTCGTCCTTATTTAGTGACGGGTTTGGTGCTTGAAAGCTGTGACGGTTATCTTACTGATGATGAATTTACATACTTGCTCCCTCTTTGTGTAAATGCTGATATTACGAATAAGGTTATAAATTATATCTTATCCTACAGAAAGGGAAAAACTACAATAGATAAAATAATAGTTGATGTGGTACTTACCAAGTACAGTTATCCTGCTGCTAAGCGTTACTTTATAAGCTCAAAGCAGACAGATGATGACATAATGGATATTGGGATGAACAGGAAATCTCCCACATATGATAAATGTTATGTTGAACTGTATAAGCAGCTTAAAAATGTTTATATCCATAGAGACGAATCGTCGATTTCTTCTTTGTATCAGGCAACCGGCAGCTTAAAGGGCGGTAAAACATTATGGCGCAAGCTGCTGTTTTCAGCTAAAAAGCCTAAAAAATATGCCGACCTGTCAGCTACGCCATTTGATAAAATAATTGATGAAAAGCAGTTTAACAGTCTTTTCTTTGATTATCTGCATTTGCATAAAATAAAAGCCAATTTATCCGATTATAAGGATTTAAACAGGCGTTATCTGAACATTACAGACTCAATACTGTTTTCTGACGGTAAGGTTTGTTTTACTCCCATATTTCAGAATTTCTTTAAAACAAGAGCAAAGTCAGTATTTGATGATGCGTACAGTGAATGCTCCTTGCTGCGGAGAGATTGTGCTTTATCGGATATAAATTCAAGTTTGATATTTGACAATAGAAGTATTATAAGTGTGTTTAACAAGGAGAACGGCACGTCTTTTAAATCTATTGATGAGGTGTACAATTATATTGAGGATAACAGGTACAGTCGTTTCAGAGAACTTATTGACAGCAAATTTTCAAATAATGTTATTATTGATATGCTTGATAAGTTTGAGACAAGGACGAGTGACAGCGAAATTATTGCAGAAGTAGGCAGTGAGGCTGATATACCTACTATATTTGAATACATTACGGCTGTTGCGTGGTACAGGATCAGCGGATATAAGGGTAAAATTCTTGATTATATGAATTTATCCCTTGATGTAAATCTGTTGCCGAGAACACACGCAGGCGGTGGTATGTCGGATATTGTTTATAAGTATAAAGCTTGCAGCAGCTATCCTGCACACGATTTGCTGATAGAGTGTACGCTTATGGAGGGTACTACCCAGCGTCACGGTGAAATGGAGCCTGTTTCACGTCACCTTGCCAACTATTTGATTGATGAAAATCCAAACGCTTATTGCACTTTTGTATCGAATAATCTGCACGCTTCGGTTATTTCCGATTTTAGAGGAAGAAAAAGCACTTCGTATTATCGGAATGATACAGAACACGTCGACGGTATGAAGATTATTCCGCTGCATACGCAGGAGCTTAAAACTATTTTAGAAAAGGGAATTACATATGATACTTTGTATAAGTTGTTTGATAAGGCGTTTATTTCTGAGGATGTGATTGCTCCGCCAAAATGGTATAAGCAGAAGATAAAGTTAGGTATAGAATGTCTTTAATAAAATATGGAGGTTTTTAAAATGACGGAATTACAAAATGCATTGATTAAGGAATTTGAAATTCCTGTAAGAGATAGTGAGCAAAGAATATGGATGCTACGGACTGAAAGCGGTAGATTCTATCGGGATTTTACTAAAAACAATTACGTTGCACTTGGGTGGGATAAAGTGCCGTTTTCAGTTATAAATGACAAGGCGACAGATGAAAAAAGTAAAAAAGAGAAAATTAGCTTATTATATCCTGATGAATCAAGACCGGGTTTAATATTAAGTCAATTAAAAACATTTTATTTTAAAATGAAATCTGGCGATTTGGTATTAATTCCGTCCGAATCAAGCAAACAGTTATTTATGGGAACAATAGGAGATGTTATTACTTCTGTCGAGCATATTGAATTAGAAGATGAGTATGACAAGTGCGAGTATTCACATAAAAGAAGTGTTAAATGGATAAAAGCAATATCACCTAACATAGATGTATATCTTAATAAGGCTTTAAAATCTCATCAAGCGGTATCAGATGTCACAGAGTATGCTGATTTGTTTTATAGAAATATTTTTCCGTATTATATTGAAGGGGAATCTATTCATTTGACTTTTCAGAAGAATACCGATTCAAACTTTAGTGTATGTGACAGTATAAAATTACAAATGGCAGTTATTGAAATATTCCAATCTGTTTCAGCAATGTACGGATTACCAGATAATTCAAATACTTTTAAACTTAAAACGGCAGTAGGTTCTCCTGGTATTATAGAGATTATTGTGGAAAATTTTAATTCTGCAAACATTGTGTCAATTTTAACGGTGCTATGTGTATTTGGAGGTAGTATTAGCAAAGATGAAAACGGAAATACTTCGTTTTCGATTGGAATTTCAAGCATTGTTGATCGTGTAAATAATTTACTTAATGATCATAAAAATCGAAAATTGATTGATGCACAAATTCGAAAGAGTGACGCAGAAACTCAAAAAATATTAGCAGACATAAAAAATGATGGAGCTATTGCAAAAGCAAATGTAAAAAAAATAAAAGCAGAGGCCAATGAAACAGATGCGAGTGCTCAAAAAATAATATCTGAATCAAAGCAAATAAGTGCTGAAACAACAAAAACACTTTCAAGCATTTCAGAGGAGCAATTACAGGCTTCCGTACCAACTATAACAACGTCACTAGGAAGCTTGCAACAGGTTTCTGAGCAAAATGATATAACGATAAGCGCATAGTAATATAGGCTTTTTTCAAATATTATTTATTTTGTCGTCAAAATGTCGTCAAGAACGAAAAAGTGATTTATAAATGGCGTAACAAAGGGCAATTTTGGCAGTAGAGTATGTGCCTCCAAAACCGCGTGCCGAGGGTTCGAATCCTTCTGCCCCTGCCACACTACTTGTTCCGCAAATGGCTTGATTACGCCGTTTGCGGACGTTTACTTTTCAAGGGAAATGCGTTTTGACCGTTGTTTGTCCGTTATTTTGAAAAAACGCCTTTCAGTCCGATAATTGTTCTGGGTTCTTGTCCTTTCGCCTGCTGTAAATGCAGTCCGCAACACTTTCCATTGCCCTGACCCGTGCTTCTTGAAACGAATGAGCATATATGCTCAAAGTTGTTGTAGCATCGTTATGCCCTAAGCAGGTCTGCACGGTTTTCACGTCAACGCCGTTTAATATCATAGCTGTAGCGTTGAAGTGACGGAATGAATGTATCGACACAAAACGCATACCTGTACGCTTGCAGAACTTTTCAAAAAACTTGTAGGGAGAACGCATTCCCATAGGCTCACCGTTCCATTTGGTGAACAGCCTGTCGGTTTCGACCCATTTAGAGCCGATACCGGTTTTGTAGTTATCCTGCCATTCCTTAAACCGCAGAAGCTGCGCCGCAAGCTCAGCAGGAATTTTAAGCATACGGTTGCTGCTTTTTGTTTTGGGCGTGTCGGTGTAAATTCCCTTTTCCTTTGTCCACTCGGAAGTTCTGACAACTGTCATTAGACAATTTTCAAAGTCAAAGTCTTTCCACTCCAGACCCAGCAATTCACCTCGGCGCAGTCCCGTAAATGCTGCAAGAGTAAAGAAGATCACATACTTAAAATTAGCCTCACTCTCATGTTCAAAGAGGTCCAGCATTTGCTGTACTTCTTCTAATGTATAGACCTCACGTTCTTTTGTAACGATTGGCGGCAGCGTTACATTTTTGCAGGGATTGCTTTGCAGCATTTGCATTCTGACCGCATAATCGAAAATTGTTGAAATAAATGCGATGTGGTGCTTGATAGTTTTCGGAGCAAGCTTGCCTATCACCTCTCCTTTGGAGTTGTACTTTTTCTCCTCAGTCAGCTCTCTGACAAATTTTTGGATAGTCCTTACAGTGATCTTGTCAAGCCGCATATGACCTATCGCATTGTAAACACGTTTTTCCATATTGTGATAGCAGCGCAGGGTCTGTGTTTTCAGCTTGATTTCGGCGTATTCCTTAAACCATTGCTTGGCAAAATCCTGAAACTTTATCGTTGCAGTGAGATATCCGTTCATGCAATCATTCTCAAACTTTACCGCAATACGGTTGAGTTCCTTTTCAATTTGCTTTTCTGTCATTTTCTTTTCGGGCTTCCAAGTCATAGACTGCTCCACCTGATTACCTTTTGTATCATATCCGCAGGAAACTCTTATCTGATAGGAGTTCCCACGTTTCCTTATAGTTGCCATAAAAATATCTCTCCTTTGATATTTATAAATTTTATGACATACTCCTGTATAACTATAGTACCACTTTACCACCCGAAAGTCAATACCTAAGTCAGAATATTGTCAAAAAATATGTTAAAAGTAAACGCAAAATAATAAATAAAAAGTGTGTATGTGTGTAAACCGCTTAACTATGGGATTTGAGGCGTGTAATCAAGCGTGTAACGGTCGTGTAATGTGTGTTAAGCGGCAATACTGCTTTTCTGCCCACTATGCCGTTCCCCCGAAGTATGCCAAAAGAGCAGATTTCGCAATGAGTATTTTACCGTTTTTGCCCTGTCCTGTCCGTATGTATGGGATTTTCTTTTGCGCTACAAGCTGTCTGACCGTATGCTCCGACAGTCCCTTAACAGCTACTGCACATTCTTTGATTGTCAGCATTTCAAGAGGCTTTTCGGGAGCATTCTCAACTGCTTTTACGGTCGTTTCTTCGGTTTCGATAAGCTGCGCCAAAAGAGTCGCAATTTGAGTTATTATTTCTTGTTTTTCATTTCGTGTCATAATGTTTATTCTCCTTATCTTTCGTAATAATTTATGTGTTTTTGTGGTTTATTTTGTGCAAAATAATCGCACCAAATCTTGTATTCATTAAAAATTTTTTCGCTGATACCGCCGCTCTTGTTGATTTCCTCCGCAAGGTCGGAAAAATCGTATTCTTTTTCAACATTCTCGCAAAAATCAACTATACCCAGCACAAGGCTGCGCTGCTCGACTGTAAGATCAGCATAGAATTGCTCATTGTCGTGAGTATCTCGCCCCAATACCGAAACCGCCTGCGACACGTCCGCAATATATCGGCATAGCATACGTTTATCCTTTTTCAAGCTGTTAATTTCCACGTCCGTGGTTGCTTTCAAATCATCATATTTACGCTGCATATCTTGTTTTATTTCGGATAATTCCTTTTTGTAATTTTTATTAACTTGCTTTAAGTTTGAACATTCGGAAGTCTTTTCACGCAGTTGACGGTCTAAACCATCACGCTGACAAACTGCTTTACGATACAAGCACGGAAAAAAGTCAAGATATTAATAAAACAATATCCGATAAAGTTTCAGATGAAATCAATTTAATTAAAAATGGCGTATCGGATTCAAAAAATTTACCAAGACCTGCTAGTGTAGGTTTTACTACTGTATACAATGATCTTATTTTGTATAGAGATACTAAGATGTTCATGAGCGAAGAATTATCAAAGGAATCTGAAGCTGACGGTACACTTTTAAAATGCACAATAAAAAAGCGATTGCTACTTCTTCTTATGTCAAACGAAAAATTTGATGGGATGGATTTGACAAATATGAGCCTTTCAGGAGCTGATTTAAGCTATTCCAATTTCTCAAATTGCAATTTAAAGGGTGTAAGAATGATGGGAACAAATTGCAGGGGAGCAGATTTTTCTGGAGCGAGAATGCCGGGTATGCATTTTGTTGATGATGGAATAAATATTCCAGATAATATTCATAAAGACGATATAAAAATAACATGTAAGGATGACGGTAAACTCACATGGGACATATATGAAGGCAGACAAGCCACTTGTTTGGAGGAGGCAACTTTTGCAAACGCTGATGTCAGCAGAATGTCATTATTGGTGCCAAGCGAAGTAGATGTTCAAAGTAGATTTCCGTTTCAAATTCAAAGTAAATCTTTGCCAGTCAAAGAAGGTTCGAAGCCGTTTTCTATGCGTGAAACTAATTTTGATAAAGCGAAATTGTTTTATTCAACATTTAAATATGTGGATATTAGTAATTCTAGTCTTTCTGAGGCTCAGATGTTTAATAGCAATCTGACATTGGTTAATTCCGAAAGCTCCAATTTTAGCGGTACGGTAATGACCAAAGCCAGCATAAAATATTCACGTTTTGTAAATGCGAATTTTCGGCAGACGGTGATGTCAGACTGCAAGATCGTTTGCAGCGATTTTACATACGCCAATTTATCAGATACAAATCTTTCTAATAGTATAATTAAAAATTGCAACTTTCAGGATACAATATGTAATAATACATCGTTTAAAAACATGATTTGCAATGTCGAGGAAGATATAATGAATTATCGTTATTGTATTTCATTTAAATCCGCAACGTTTAGAGAGGTGGATTTTAGCAATGCAAAATTATACAAGAGCGATTTTACCTCGGCAAATGTTTTAAGTTGCAACTTTACAAAGTCCAAGATTGAAAGCTCAAGATTTAACTTGACTGTGCTGACTTCAACTATTTGGAATTCTGCAAAGATTAATAATTCTGATTTCATAAAATCGGTTATGTGCGATTGTATTTTTGTAAATGTGAAATTTGAGAATTGTATATTTGAAAATTGCGACTTTTCTAATTCAATAGTGAACTGCAGATTCAGCGGTGGTAGAATGAGTAATATTAAATTTTGTGATGTAAAAGAATTGAAGCCAGCTTTATTTGAAAATATATATTTAAATTCTGTGGATTTTACTGGAAGTGCAGTACAGAAAAGGGATTTTTCACCAGGTGTTGTTTTAATAAATTGTAAGTTTAGTTAGGAGGAGCGTTATGGATGCAATTGCTGCAAGGAGGAGCGTAAGGAGTTTTGTGAATCAAGAGATTTCTGATGAAGTACTTATGTCTGTTTTTGAAGCGGGGCTTTGTGCGCCGTCCCCTAAGAACAGACAGCCGTGGACATATGTAGTTATATCCAATCGCGAGGAAAAGAAAAGATTTGCAGAACAAATGCACGCCGAAATAACGAGATTGTATTCTCAAAAGCCCGACAGGCAGGATATTATTGGAGCATTGGATACTTTGGAGCCTATTGAGCAATGCAGTGCATTGGTGTTGGTTTGCTATAAAAACAATACAGTCGTTATTCACGACGATGGCATTGACTGGAATATGTCGGCAAAGGATGTCGAAGCACTTGAGCTTATGTCCGTAGGAGCATCGGTACAAAATATGTTGCTGAGGGCACAAACACTGGGTATTGCAAGTTTATGGTGTGGCGATATATTATATGCTTATCAGTTTGTAAAAAAGTATTCTGAATTCCCTGTAGTTTCTGCAATATGTTTAGGCTATGCGGAATATATGCCACCAAAAACAGCTCGAAATGAAATTCATAAAGTTTTTAAATTTATAAAGTAACTTGAGAATTTTGTTAGCCAAGTTGGCATTCCAGCCTCTAAAATCTGTTGCCTACTTGCTTGCGGCGGTGCTTATGCTGAAATGTGGAGTGCGTATGAAGAGTACTGCAAAGATACTGCAGGGGAATGTTAATGTAAAAACTGTGGAGCCAATTTTGCATAATCCGAACACGTTCGTTAATAAAGATGTGTTCGGATTGTTATATATTTATTTGATGTGCAATATACCGTCTGCGGAAGTGGGCGGTATATTTTTATGGGGCGGTTAGTCTATGTTAACTACTAAAATGAAATATATGATATGTTTCAGCAGAGTGCAGATAGTCTTAAAGTTTATTGAACCGAGGTTAGAATTGAATTGCGAATAAAAAGATTGACGGTATTATGATGTGTGCGGTGAGCTTTAACTGCTTTTAGATTATATAGTTTATGATGTAAAAAGCAGAGAATTGTACTCAATTGGTTATAAACTTGTTAAAACAAGCAAACAAATCTGAAATGTTGATAATTTGTAAATCAAGTATTAATTTTTAAGCTTGGTTTGTACATCAGACCAAATATTTGTACATGAGGACAAATCTATTGAAAAAAAGAATTAATACATGTATAATGAGAATAACATAAAAATAATTTTGGAAGTGACGATATGGAGAAAATAATTGATAAAATCATAGATGTTATGAAAGCAAATGATTCCCTTACCGATGATGAGGATATTGTTCGCATTGGTCTTGAGATTATGATAATGCGGGGGATCTTCATAATCGTTATAGCGATAATCGGTCTGCTGATGAGGTGCTTTTTTGAAAGCATTGTATTTACAATAGCCTTTTCATTGCTCCGTGAGTACGGTGGTGGTAGCCATGCAAAGTCAAGAAAAAAATGCTTTGTCCTTTCCGTCCTCATGCTTGTTGAGGCTTTGGGCATAATTAAACTGGCTGAATATATGCCGTTCATCATAATTTTCCTCGTGATTGTATCTATTATATCGGTGGTATATGTTGTTTTCTCTGCTCCGATTGACAGTGAGAATAAGTGGCTTGACGAAGATGAAATCAGGGTGTATGGGAAAAAAGCAAGAATTTTGTCTTTGGTTTTGACGGGAATTTATGCTGTTCTTCTGACATTAAATCTCAATAATTTTGCTTGTGCGGTAATGATCGGAATTGTTATGGAAGCAATTTTAATGTTTACAGGGTATATTCAGAATTGCAGGGACGGGGCAAGCGCATGTGCGAAATAACGCTGGGCGAATATATCTCCTATCTGCGTCAAAGCAGAGGCTACAAGCTGCGGGAGTTTGCGGAGATGATAGAAATATCGCCGTATTATCTGAGCAATGTGGAGAATGACGTGAAAAATAATCCGAGCATAGAAATTCTCGGAAGAATATATTTTGCTCTGAAGTTGAGCAAGAAGGAAATGGAAAAGCTTCTTGACCTGCACGCAAAGAGTCTGAATAAAGAACCGTGTAAATGCCAATAATAACCATAAACAAAGTAATGG
>CAMWXM010000041.1 GCA_947178195.1 uncultured Ruminococcus sp. | reverse complement strand
AAATTTCATCAGGCGTTCCGATGCGGTCAGCTTTCTTGTTCTTTATGCACAGTATTTTATCTGAAAATCGCTGTGCTAAATCAAGTTCATGAAGGGATTGAATCACAGCAATATACTTTTCTTTTGCCAGTTTTCTAAGCAGCGACAGTAATTCCATCTTATTATTTACATCAAGAAAAGAAGTTGGTTCATCCAGAAGCATTACCTTTGGCTGCTGTGCAATTGCTCTTGCAAGCATTACGCATTGTTTCTGCCCGTCGCTGATTTCTCTGATATCTGAATCTTTCAGATATGAAATTCCCGCAAGCTCCATTGCCTCATCAACTATTTTAATATCTTCAGCAGAGAGCAGTCCCAATCTGCCGGTATATGGATACCGTCCTGTTGCCACAGCATCTTCGCAGGTCATTCTCTCAGCATCAATTCGTTCTGTCAGAACAAGTGAAAGTTTCTTTGAAAGTTCACGTTCTTTCATAGAAGAAATTTTCTTTTTATCAATATACGCATTGCCAGATAGTAATGGAAG
The DNA here is from genome assembly GCA_947178195.1 of uncultured Ruminococcus sp. Taxonomy (GTDB): domain Bacteria; phylum Bacillota; class Clostridia; order Oscillospirales; family Ruminococcaceae; genus Porcipelethomonas. The sequence goes on along the minus strand of CAMWXM010000041.1, from coordinate 14,995 downwards.
TTGTGCGGCTATACTTTTCAGTATGGTAGATTTTCCGGCTCCGTTAGAACCTATCAGCGTTAGTATTTCTCCCGATTTCACACTAAAAGTGATGTTTCCTGCAACAGTTACCTTTCCGTAGCCAACAGATATATTTTCAGCCGATATAACCGTATCATACTTCATATTATCAACGTCCCTTCTGCTTGTTCCTCCGAAACATTATCAGTATTACAACAGGAGCGCCAAAAACGGCAGTTACTGTACTGATACTCAATTCAACAGGAGCGAACAGCATTCTTGCAATAAGATCACACATCAAGCATACAGCAGCTCCGCCTATAAAAGATGCCGGAATGATTACCAAAGGCTTTGCCGTTCCAAAAAGGCTTTTCATCAGGTGTGGAACAGCTACTCCCACAAAAGAAACAGGACCTGCAAACGCAGTGACACAAGCCGATAGCAAACTCGAAAGCAAAATCAACGAAAGACGGAAAAGTCGGATATTTACACCAAGATTCTCGGCATAGCTTTCACCAAGCTGATATGCTCCAAGAGGCTTTGACAGCATAAACGCCGCTGCAGAACCTGCAAGTACCATGCATAACATTACCATAATATCCTCACGGTCAGTTCCTGAAAAGCTTCCCATAGACCAATTATGAAGATTAACTATATTTGCATCATCAGCAAAAGTAACCACAAGTTCAGTAACAGCCGAACATACATATCCTATCATAACTCCGCTTATAACAAGCTGCGACATATTTTTTACCTTTCCCGATATCAGAATTATAATTCCCATAGATATCAGAGAACCGATAAAGGATGCCAGAACCATTGCCGCTGACCCAAGAATAATACCTTTTTTCAAAGAAAAAATCATGGTAAGAGCCACAATAAGCTTTGCCCCTGACGAAATTCCCAATACATATGGTCCGGCAATGGGGTTTCCAAAAAAATTTTGCAAAAGAAATCCTGAAATAGAAAGCGCACCGCCAAGAAGCATTGCCGCCATGCACCTCGGCAGCCGTATATCTAAAACTATTTTATTTACCGATTTATCGGCACTTTTGCCAAAAATCCCATAAAAAGCGTCAGCAACAGAAATACTGCTGCTGCCTTTTATAAGATTAAGAAAGAAAAATATCACTGCAATAATAAACAGCAGCACAAATCCAATTGCATAGCGTGTTACTTTTTTATTCATAAACGCTCCTTAGTAAAGTTTCTGTAAATAGGTGAGGCTATCGTCTGTCTCGTTTGAAAAAATATGATTCATATCCATTATCATATCCGTCGCACCTGTGGTTTGTTGGAACATATTCTGTTCCGTACACCATACGTTTCCTTCTTTAACCGCCTTAAAATCGGACAAAACGCTGCACTTATCAACAAGCTGCTGAATGTTGTCAAGCTTGCCTTCGATCGTGCTGTTATAAATAAGAATGTCTGCATCTTTGGCAATCTCATAAAATGTCTCTGTCTGAATATTCATGGTAGAAAGTGCATCGTCATCAATATTAAGGTCATTGGCGTTAAATATATATTTGCCGCCTGCAAGCTCGATCATTTTTGAAATATAATCACCTGGCTTGCGGATATTCACATAATCGTTTGAACTGATATAAAAAAATGCGACAGTTTTTCGATTTTCATTATGGTCATCTCGCTCGGACAGTACATTGAAAGCTGATGTCTTTTCATTGAAATATTTTTCTGCTTCATCATATTTTCCAAGCAAAAGCCCGTACAGCTTTATCCATTCCATACGTCCGAGTGGATGCGATTCGTAACTTGAACGTTCCACCAGAACCGGGATTCCAAGCTGCTGTATTTTGTCTCTTGTTTCAGGATTATGGTATATCATAGTAGATTCTATTGCAAGTCCGCAGTCACATTCTAAAAGTGCTTCATAATCGGGCATATTATATTTTCCGATATATGTAATATCTCCATTTTCAATGGCAGAAACAATATTCGGCAAGCTCCAGCCGCTGCTGTCCGTTGAAGTCATGGTAACAGAACCAATGCCTCCGAATCCGTCAAAAAGATCCATAGCAGAAGAAGCAGCAAGATAAATATTGTCAACAGGCTGCTTTATTATTGTTAATCCGTCTGTATTTTCCGGGATTTCCCCATCCGGCGGTACAAGCAAATATTTATCTTCGCCAATTGTTATAAGCGAATATCCCCCCTCATAAAAATCGGCTGAAAACTGAGTTGCATACTGTAACTCCATGTTTCCCACCATGTTCATATCCACAAGTCCATTTAAAGCATCTTTTTTAGTACCACATGATGTCAGCAGAATCATACATACAGCAGTAAATAAGCAAAATAATTTTTTCATCATTTTATGGTTTCAGAGTCAAAATACAAAGTATATTCTATTTCATAGGGTTGACTCATGGCAGTTGTATCAGCTGATATCGGCATTTTATAGTCAAATCCGTTAACGGGAATTTCAAATACTGAATTTTCCTCCACGCTGATAGGCAGATACTTTTCGCCGTTTACCATCATATAGTCATACTTGTTGCTGCTGAAAATGATTTCAGCAGTGGCTGTATTGTCTTTTACTGCGAGTTTTGCAGGGGATTGTACACTTGTACGCCCCGAACCACCTTCTAAAACAACTTCCACGGTATAATCTCCATCCGAAATACCGAGGGATTCCACAGTATTATATCTGTTTTCGGAAAATGCTTCATCAGGCAGAGAATCTGCACGGAATACAAGAATTCTGTCATACCATTCCTGTTTCTTTGCACTGAGTGCAGCACACTGTATTTCCTTATCAAGAGCCTCCACAGAAACCGTAAACACTGATTGATCTTCATCATTTACTGTATAGGAAATAAAATTTTCTCCGCCGTCTGCAAGCGCCTCTTCACCTGTTCCCATAAAAAGATAATCATATGACTTACTGTTAATTATTATATCAGCGGTCATATTTTTATCCTTATCTACTTTGAGTATGCAGTCAGCTATCTTGAACATAGACGAGCTGGAATCGACAGATATATGATATTCTCCCTCGTTAAGAGAATCCGCACTAATTGCCTGCATTCCATCATAGCCGACCTCTTCCTGCGGAGCTGTGACCTGTTGAGTTTCTGTTTCTGATGAAGATATAGCTTTCTCTGATGAACTGCTTTCAGTATTTTTACAGGCTGTCATTGCTGGGCAAATGCACAGCAGACAAACCGCAGTTAAAATTATTTTTTTCATATTGCACCTTCTTACATTGTATAGAGATGTGTCCGCATAACCATGCGAACACACCTTCAAATTGTTACTCTGACATAGAATCGATAGCAGCCTGTACATGATCAATATATATCTGTCTGATTGCTTCGTTTTCGCCAAGTCCTCTAAGCAGACACTCTACCTTATAGCCTTCAGCCTCAAATGCTGATTTCCATGAATCCTCTTCGTCTCCTGCCATATCGTTATGTGCATGATCGCCTGCAACTACCATAAGCGGTTCTAAGACAACTCTTTCGTAATTTCCTTTCTTTACAGCCGCAATCACATCTTCCAATGTCGGTGCCGCTTCAACTGTACCAACATAATAATTTGTATGACCATCTGCAGTTAAGAGATCCTGCATTTTCTGATAAACTTTATTGGATTCGGCTTCCGTACCATGACCCATAAAGCAGATAGCAGTTTTACCGTCATCATACTCCTTTGTCCAATCAACAATAGCCTGCTCCACACGCTTGAAATCTTCATCACTTGTAAGCAGCGGTTCACCGAATACTACCTTATCAAATGAATCAGCATGATTTCCGACCTCTTTGATAAGATCGTTATATTCAAATCCGTTCATAAGATGAGTTGGCTGAACAACAAGGGTTTTAACGCCATTGGATTCTGCTCTGTTCAAAGCTGCTTCAACATCATCAATAAGAAATCCGTCACGGCGGTTTACATGGTCGATTACAATATTAGCTGTAAACCCTCTGCGTACCGAATAATCTGGGAACGCTTTATCAAGAGAATCTTCAATGGCGCCTATCGTCAGACGACGGTTGTCATTGAAGCTTGTACCGAAGCTTAACACCAGAAGTTCGTTTTCGCCGATTTCATCCTGATTACGTATGTTATCCAACGAAGCATCTCCTGTTGTGTAATCTTCATCATCGTCAGCTTCTGATACGACAGAATTTGATTGCGTATCGCTTGATTCAGACGAATTATTTTTTTCTTCGCAGGCTGTAAATGCGGAAGCAATCACAGTCAGTCCCATTAAAAGTGCAAATATTTTTTTCAATTTAATTCAATCCTTTCTAAAAAGGCATGAATCGTAAAAGCAATAAAAAAAGCCTCTGCACAGGCAGAAGGCATTGCAAACAGACCTCCTATAGGAAGCCTGAAAACAGTACGATCAATACCTCGTGACCTGAATCTTTCGATTCTGTACCAACAAAACGGCAGGTTTCCTGACTTATGTATCAACACGATATACAGCCTTCCCAATTTCTCAGTGACCTTGCTCCGGACTATGCCTTTGCAAATGTATACCGCTCCTCAATCACAGTGACGAGATCGTACAGGATTTCTCACCTGTTTCCCTTTTACCTTTCTGCCTGACAGATTATTCTGCCATAGAAAGCACCGTATGCTACATTATTCAATTTAGTTCATGAACCATTTTCATTATAGCAGTTTCGTATAAAAAATGCAAGTGTTCTAAAAAATTCGTTTTATTCAACAATTTTTTCTTCGCAAATCACCGACATTTTAGGCATCAAGCATATACAACAAAGCGTTGCATATTGCCGCAGCTACATTACTGCCGCCCTTTCTGCCTCTTGCAACGATACAGGGAACTCCAGACGCAATAAGAAGCTCCTTTGACTGCACAACATTTACAAATCCCACAGGCGCACCAATAACAAATTCCGGAATAAAGCTCTTATTTTCCATATGCTCGCAAATTCTCACAAGTGCAGTAGGAGCATTTCCAACGGCATATATAACAGGTTTGTCGAACCTTGCAGCCTTATCCACCGATGCTGCGGCTCTTGTCATGCCGTCAGCCTTTGCAGCCTGTGTAACGTCTGCATCAGCCATATAGCAAACGCATTCACAGCCATGACGGGCAAGGGCAGCTTTATTTATCCCAGCTTTTGCCATGTTGGTATCTGTTACAATGACCGCTCCGCTTTTCATTATTTCAAGTGCTGTCTGTACAGCGTTTTCCGAAAAATAAAGATTCTTAAGATAATCAAAATCTGCCGTTGTATGAATAGCACGCATAACTATCGGCTTTATATCATCGGCCAAATCAACCTTTCCAAGTTCGCTTTCAATTATTTCAAAGCTTCGTTTTTCAATATCTCCCGGCAGTACATATTCAAGTTTCATATTCCCTCCTCAAGTATTTTATAAATAAATTCCATATTAATATTTTTCCTGACAGTATCTGCAAGCAAGTCAAGCTGACTTTCACGGTATTTCTTACGGTCAATGACCTGTCCTGTATATTCAAGTCCTCTGTATCTGAAAAGCTGACGTATCAGTCTGCTTGAAACTTCAGCGGAATCGAATATCCCATGCACATAACAACCGGCGATATTCCCTGAATAGCAGCCGCCGATGTTAGTAAAATCCGAACTGCTTTCAATAGTTTTTCCCATATGTACCTCATAGCCGTAAAACTCTGCACCCGACAAACAGGAGAAAAAGCCGTCAATATCACAAATTCTGCCGCTGACCTGAGCCTGATGCTTCTCCTTTTCAAAAACAGTATAGCAGTCAAGAAGTCCTATACCCTCAATGCTTCCCCGTGATTCACTTTCACAAGGATCGCTTATCATACTCCCAAGCATCTGGTAGCCTCCGCATATTCCAAATATAGGAATACCATTTTCAGCAAGCTTTATAACAGCCTTTTCCATTCCGCTTTTCCTTAGCCAATCCATGTCATCAATAGTATTTTTCGTCCCCGGAATTATTATAAAATCGGGTTTTCCAAGCTGATGAACAGACGTTACAAATCTTACAGAAACTCCGCTGTATTGTCTGAAAACATCAAAATCCGTAAAGTTTGAAATTTTCGGCAGTCTTATTACTGCAATATCAATTATTTCATCCGAGGTACATTTCGTCAGATCGTGTGAAAGGCTGTCCTCATCCTCAATATCGCATTTTATATAAGGTATCACACCTACGACAGATTTTCCGCTTCGCTGCTCAAGAATAGAAATGCCTTCCTCAAATAATGCAATATCTCCTCTGAACTGATTGACTACAAGTCCCTTTACCATATCTTTTTCATCAGGTTCAAGAAGATCAAGCGTACCGATAAGCTGTGCAAAAACGCCGCCTCTGTCAATATCCCCTACAAGAAGAACCGGTGCTTTTATCATTTTCGCAAGTCCCATATTTACAATATCGTCCGATTTCAGATTAAGCTCAACAGGACTTCCTGCACCCTCGATAACGATTATATCATACTGCTCTGCAAGGGTATTATAAGCGTTCATGATATGTGGAATAAATTCTTTTTTTCGTCTGAAATATTCAGTCGCTTTCATATTTCCGTATACCTGACCATTTACAATTACCTGAGAACCGATATTCGTGGTAGGTTTCAGAAGTATGGGATTCATAAATGCGTTAGGCTCAATTCCTGCCGCCTCAGCCTGTAAAGCCTGCGCTCTGCCAATTTCTGCGCCGTCGGCGGTTATAAAGGAATTAAGCGCCATATTCTGCGATTTAAAGGGGGAAACGGTATATCCGTCCTGACGGAATATCCTGCACAAAGCCGCCGTCAGAAAGCTCTTGCCCACATTAGACATTGTTCCCTGAATCATTATGGATTTAGCCATTGATACACCTCACAATCGCTGATATCAGCAGCTTGTTTTCTTCATGAGTACGAACTGCGATACGGTAAAATCCATCACACAATCCACGGTAATTCGCACAATTTCGTATAAGTATCCCCTTTTCGATCAACTTGTCGTCAAGCTGCTTATCCCCTTTGAAAAGAAGATAATTAGCAGCCGATGGAAATACTTTTATCCCATATTTTTTCAGTTGACTGCCCAGAAATTCACGTTCTTTTTTGACATATCCGATACTTTCGCAAACATATTTTTTCTCTTTGACAGCAGCAATTCCGGCAGCCTGTGCAGGCACGGATACGCTCCAAAACTGACCGCTTTTCTGTAATTTTTCGGCATTATTTTCACTTCCACACAAAGCATATCCAAGGCGCAGTCCTGGCATTGCATACAACTTTGTAAAGGCTTTCAGAATGATTGAATTTCTGTTTATGTATTGTTTTAAGCTGTACGTTCCGCTGTTCTCCGCAAATCCCATAAAGCACTCGTCACAGACAAATAGAATATTAGTTTCCATGCATTTCTCGGAGATCTTTTTTAGCAATTCAAAGGGTATAAGCTGTCCGGTAGGATTATTCGGACTGCACAGAAACAGAATATCCACATCCGGCGTAAGCATATCAAGAATATCCGCCGTAACACAAAAATCGTTTTCTTCTTTCAGAAAAAGGCTGTCAACAGTACATCCAGTTTCTTCAAGTGCTTTTTCGTACTCTCCGAAAGTCGGTACGCATATAACGGCTTTTTTCGGCTTGAAAGCATGAACGATCCTATAAATAAGATCGTCCGCACCATTCCCGGTCACAATATTTCTGTAAGGAATATCTTCGGTTTCAGAAAGTATTTTCCGAAGCGCAATGCATTCCGGATCAGGATATTTTTCCCACAGATACGCCGAGTTCATTACAGCTTCTCTTACTTTCATCGGCATTCCAAGAGGATTGATATTTGCCGAAAAATCTATAATATCATTATCATTGTAATTGTAAATATTTCCTCCGTGCTCATAATTCATGAAAATATACCTCCGAACATCCACATCAAAAATCCCCTGAAAGCACACGCAATGATAAGCATCACCACGGACGAAGCATACATCAGCCGGTTTACCCTGCGGATATCCTGGGGTGCGATAGGGCGGTCGTCATCGCCGATATACGGCTTTTTATGGAGCTTACCAAAATACCACGCATCACCTGCAAGCCTTATATGCAATGCACCTGCACAGACCGATTCTGTCTGTGCAGAATTGGGACTTGCATGATTTCTACGGTCACGCTTCCAGATACGATATGCATTCCTGCCATCCATTTTTATAAAGGGACTTACTGCAATCATGATAATTGCAGTAAGACGAGAAGGAATAAAATTGAGCAGATCGTCAAGCTTTGCTGCAAACCATCCCATATCCGCATATTTTTCGTTTTTATAGCCTATCATGGAATCCATAGTATTTACCGATTTATAGAAAAAGCCTGCCGCAGCACCGCCAATTCCCATATAGAACAGCGGCGCTGTTACGCCGTCAGATGTATTTTCCGCTACCGTTTCAACTGCCGCACGAACGATACCGTCCGAATCAAGTACAGCCGTATCACGCCCGACTATCATGGAAACTGCCCTGCGTGCCGCTTCTGTATCGTTTTTTTCGGTAGCATTGCAAACCTTCATGCTTTCCTTTTGCAAACATCTTGCCGCAATCATATAGCAGCAAAGAATACTCTCAATTATGATTCCAACAATAATATGAATTTTATAGCAAATTATTAATAATACAATCGGTACTGCCGTTGAAATTAGAATTACAGTCAGTGCAAGGAATATTCCGCCTTTTTTTAAGTTTAAAAACCGCTTTTGTACAAATTTTTCCATATACGAAATCAGCCGTCCCACAGTTCTTATGGGATGAGGAAGGCTGTATGGATCGCCGATGATCGAATCGAGAATAAATCCGATTATCAGCGGAAGCGCAGGTAAAATATATCTCATATTCTCTCCATATTTATCAATTGTTTTCCGTTCCATTCACACAGGTAACCCTGTCCGTTTTCACAGTGCCAATCAAAATAATCACGATGAACAGAGGCAAATTTTCCAAGTATTGCCATTATTGTTCCGCCGTGAACTACAAATGTGATCGAGGCTGCATCTGCATACTGTCTGACAATTTTTTCAAATCCCTCTGCACAGCGTTTTCTGAAATCAGCCGGCAATTCGCCGTTGGGAAAAGCAAGCTTTCCGCCGCTGTCTATCCACGTCTGATAATAACAATTGCCATTGAGATCGTGATAGTTCTTCCCCTCAAAATCCCCAAAATCACATTCCCGGAGAGAATCGCAGATAATATATTTCTGCTCAGGGAAAAGAATTTCAGCCGTATGCACACATCGTTTCATAGGACTGCAAACCAACAGCTCGCTTTGCGGAAAATATAGCTTTTTAAGTGTATTGATACCCAATTTGCAAAGCGGTTCATCAGTTTTTCCGATGTATCTTTTTTCGAGATTTCCCAAGGTTTTGCCATGTCTTATAAAACAAATTTTCATGTCAGCTTCCCCTTGATAACAGCCGGTATTCCGCAGGTTATACGGATGACCGTATCTGCCTTTTCAGCAATGATACAGCCGCATTTTCCTACGTTTTCACGCCATTCTCTTTCACTTTTTTCTATCGGTATTATACCGCCGCCAATCTCATTCATTATAATTACTGCGTTCTGATTTTCCGTGCAGAATTTTTTTGTAAATACCGCTGTATCTGCGTTTTCATGCATAAGCCGCTTTATTAGTTCGTGATAATTTATCACACATTCAGCGTTTTTCGGTATGGAAAGAACGCAGTCTGCGCCGTTGATTGTTTCTTTTGGTCTGAAATGTTCCATAACGAATTTCAATTTTCCCTGAGCCGCACCGCCCGTTATCAGAATCATTTTATCGCCTCCGTAATTAATTTTATACATACAAATACGGCAAGAAATACAATTTCGCACAACTGCAAAAACCAGCCGCATATATCTCCTGTGTATCCTCCAAATTCTTTATAAGCGATCCTTTTGCAGTAAAGCAATACGATACCACTTGCGACAATACAGGCAATACCGTGTAGCGGATACAAAATAATCATTGTGATCGCTGAGACTGCAATAAAAAACAGTTCCATACAAATGGTGATTTTTTTGTGGGACGGCTTTACAAAGCTTTGCAGTGTGCCGTTATTTTTTGCTGCTTTGAACAGGATCGCCGATAATCCGCTGATCGCTCTTGAAAAAACATATCCGCAGGCTATAAATGAAGATTCCCTAAAGCTTACGACTTTTGAAAAAAGCGCTGTCTGGATCAGAAAATAAAGACAAATCCACATTACCGCAAATGAGCCGATATGAGGGTCGGAAAGTATTTCAAGCCGCTTTTTCTGATCGGCAAAGGACGCTCTTGCATCGGTAACGTCACAAAATCCGTCGATATGTATACCGCCTGTCACCAAAGCCGGCAAAAAAACTGCTCCGACAGAAAAAATAAATTGTCCTGCTTCAATAAAATCACAAAGCAGTCTCCATAGTATTATAAGCGTGCCGATAACAGCTCCCACAAGTGGAAAAAATCCCAGTGAATAACGGCGATTTTCTTCTTTCCATTCACATTTCGGCATCGGTATTCTGGAATACATCAGGAATGCAGAAAAAAAAGATCTCAGCATGGCAGTACCCCTTTCAGCAAAACAGGAATACCATAAACGCATTCTATAACGTTATCGGCAAATTCAGCAATTCTGCGGTTTATCTCTCCAAGTATACGGATATATTCGGCAGTTTCTTCCGCATAATCAACTCCGTCGCTGCCTACTTGATTTGTAACTATTACCATTTCCCCTGCAATACGGCTCAGATCATACACCCCTTTTACGATCTTTTCGGTAGGATCAATGACTGTATCACCGCAAAACATTTCATTTGCACAAAGATTTCCCATGCATTCCAAAAGTACAGCACAGTTGTCTGTCAGCGGTATTTCATGTATATCAGTATATTTTTCGATTGTCTCAAAGCCTTTGCCCTCACGCATCTTACGATGTCTTTCTATTGCTGCATAAGCCTCTTCGCCATATGGCTTCATTGTGGCAACGTACAATTTCCTGACATAAATATGATCGAATATTTTCTCAGCATAGCCGGATTTTCCGCACTTTGATCCGCCTGTAACAAGTGTCGTCATTTTAGTTCCGAGTACCTTTCTATTGAAGTTTCATCAAAGCGATGCGCGTTTTTGTACAGTGCGACAGCGCCGTCAAGCAGCGACGTAAGCATAACGCCTCCCGTTCCCTCGCCCAATCTCATGCCTGCATTGATGATCGGAGTGAGTCCGCAAAATTTAAGCAAACCTTTGCCTGCCGGCTCATCTGAACAATGAGACGCAAGCATATATTCGCTGCATAACGGCTGGATCCCATATGCTATTGCCGCCGCTGCTGCCGAAATAACACCGTCTATAATGACAGGTATATGATAATATGCTCCGCCAAGAAAAAGACCAGTCATTCCCGCAATTTCAAATCCGCCCAATTTTTGCAGAACTTCAAAGGGCTGATTTTTGTCGGGCGAATTTACTTCTATCGCTTTTTTTACAGCAGTTATTTTACGTTTCAGTCCATCTGAGGAAAGACCTGCGCCCCTGCCTGTGACCTGTTCTGCCGGCATTCCAAGCATAACAGAAGCAATTGCACTTGCAGAAGTTGTATTTCCGATCCCCATTTCACCTGTGATAATAAGCTGAACGCCGCTGTCTTTCAGGTGTCCCACAATGTCCATTCCGGTCACTATCGCACATTCTGCCTGCTCCGCCGTCATAGCAGCTCCGACTGTCATATTCTGCGTACCGTATGCGATTTTACGGTCAATAAGCTTTTCACACTGAACGTCTGAGGCTATTCCCATATCGACCGCAATAACATCTATATTAAACTGTGAAGCAATGGCATTGATATTGGAGCGCCCTTCTGCGATCGCTTTGGCGCACTCGGCTGTGACCTCATTGCCGCATTGTGTAACGCCCTCCGAAACGACACCATGATCTCCGCACATTACAACGGCTATACGCCTTGAAATGTTCACATCGGCAGTTTCCTGAACAGAACCGATTTTTTGTATCTTATCTTCAATAATCCCAAAACTGCCAAGGGGCTTTGCAATGGAATCCCAACGTTCCTTTACAGCTTTGCCTGTCGTCTTATCAGTAGGAATAATTTTTTTGATTCTATCCATTTTTTCCTCCGTAAATACGGCATTTGCTGATAAATCGTTCTGCGATGCCGACATTTGCATATAAATACAAATGCGGAAATCCTGCATAGAGCGTATCACTAATATGACCGCATTCATATTTTCTGCCATCGTTTTTTTCAGCGGTAAATCCGTCTCCACAGCTTGTACTATCCCAGTAGTGAAATTCGTGGATTCTTATTGTGTCTCCCTTTCGGCACAGAAGATTATCGGCATTTGCAGTCATTGCGGCATACCCGAATCTTTGCAGCCTTTTGGTGGGGAACATCTCGCCGTCTATAACTCCTGCCAACGGGTATGACCTGCCGTTTTCGTCTGTCAGGCTCTTGTGAAGATAAATAAATCCTCCGCATTCGGCAATTGTCGGCATACCGGCTGATACGGCATTTTTTATACTCTCTTTCATGGATATATTGGACGATAATTTTTCCGCATAAATTTCCGGATATCCTCCGCAGAGAATAAGTCCGTCCGCTTCGGGAAGTCTGTCATCATCAAGTGGAGAAAAATATTTTATCCTGCACCCAAATTTTTCAAGCAATGAAATATTTTCCGCATACTGAAAGCAAAATGCACGATCCTGTGCCACAGCAATAACAGGCGGATCATCAAATTCTTTTATCAAAGGCATATGCCCGTTCATTACCTTTGCTTTCAAACCAGTCATTTTATTAAGATATAAATGCTTTTCCGCTAATTCTCCAAGATTATCCAATTTTCCCATGATATGATCTACCTCGTCAGCCGTTACAAGACCGAGCCGCCTGCTCTCAAATGTGATATCAGTCTTGGGAAGATATCCGAAATATTCCGTACCAAGCTCCCTGCACATTTTTTTTACAAGGGGAATAATTTTCTCAGAAAGACGGTTAAAAATAAAACCTGAAATATTATTCGGCTTACAAAAGTTCAGAAATCCTTTCATGACAGCGCCTATGGAATCACTCATTCCCTTACAGTCGATCACAATGATAACAGGAGTTTCTGTTGTCTCCGAGACGGAATATGCAGAATTTTTGCCGCCGTCGTAAAATCCCATGACGCCCTCTATAACAGATATTTCATGAGAATATTCACATAGAACAGACCTTAGCGTTTTATCATCGCAAAAAAAGCTATCAAGATTATGCGATGGTATACCGATTGCCCTGCGGTGAAACATGGGATCAATATAATCCGGACCGCACTTGAATGCAGATACTTTTTCTCCTCGTTTGTTAAGTGCGGAAAGAATTGCACAAGTCACAGTGGTTTTGCCGCAGCCGCTGTTTGTTCCTGCGATCATAAATCTTGTCATCAGAATCACCTGCCTTTTATTATAAATACTGGATTTTGAGCCGTCAGCATAGTATGACTGCCGACCTTTCGTGTTTCAGTAACTGCGATCTGCATTACCGTATACTCTTTTCCAAAGCGTTCAAAAGCCTTGATTGCCTGTTCAAGGGTTTCCAAAGATACCGCCGAAACTGTTATATCCGCAAATTCATTTTTTTGATATACACATTCAAATATTTCTATCATATTTCCTGAACTTCCACCCACGAAAACCTTATTTGGAGCAGGTGCATCTTTCAGTACCTCAGGGCAGACACCTTCATTTACAATAATATTATCACACCCAAATTTCTGGGCATTGCGTTCAGTAAGTTCTGCCGCCTCAGATTTCTTATCGAAAGCCAGAACTTTTCCGTCAGGGCATCTGAAAGCCATTTCAACAGAAACAGAACCTGTTCCGCAGCCTATATCCCAGCAAACAGAATCATGGCATATATCAAGTCCTGAAATAATATTTCCTCTGACTGCGGATTTGGTCATTGGTATGCTTTCACGAATAAATTTATTGTCGTATATTGCAGATGGTATATAACGAAGATAATCGGGATTTTCAGTAACGAGTACGCTTAGCTTTTCCGTATGGGTATTTATAAAATCCTTTGCTTTTCCATTGTGGCATATCTCATTTTCATATCCCAGATTTTCTCCGATGTAAATCGTAATCTCAGACAGTCCGAATTGGCACAATCTTCTACAAATATCCGCTGCACTCGTATCTCCACCAAGCAGAAAAAAACAACTTTCATTCATACGGACATTTATGGCAATATTGGCATCTTGTCCATGAAGGGAAACATATTTCATATTTTCATAAGAAATGTTTATTCTGTTGCAAAAATATACTGCCGAAGATATACCGCTAATTATCACAGGCTTCATATTTTCAATAAGCGGCAGCAGTTTTTTAGTACCGCTGAAAAATCCGCAATCTCCTGACATAAGCACAGCAGCCGTATTATATGTACTGCTTTTGAGAATGTCACATACATCATCCGGTTTATATGCTTTCACAAGCTTTTTTCCGCAGCCGGTATATGCATCAAGCATACGTTCTGCGCCTATCAGCATTTGAGAATGTTCGATAGCCTCAACAGCTTCACGGGTAAGAGAGCTCCGGCTGTTTACTCCTGTGCCGATTATATATACATTCAATTTTTACTGTTCCTTTCAAGCAATTTTTTTATCTCATCAAGTGAAAATCCCTCTTCCTTCGGTCTTACAAGGGTTATCATTCTTATACCGCATTTCTTTGCAGCTTCCGCCTTTTCAGGATAACCTCCGGTTGATCCGCTTTCTTTGGTGAGGAGTATTTTGGCATGACTGAGAAGAATATGCTCAGTATTAAGTTCAACTGTAAACGGTCCTCTTTGACACATGATCTTCTTTTCATCATACCCCAAATCTTGGCAGTATTCCAGTATATCATCTGACGGAAGCAGTCTGAGCCAGAATCTTTCATGATAGTTTTTAACAGCGGTAAGTGACGGAAGGATTTTTCTGCCAAGCGAGCAAAGTATCGCATCATTGCACCTGTTCAGAATAC